>CAYGIQ010000001.1:0-23704 GCA_964349885.1 uncultured Prolixibacteraceae bacterium
GTATAAGTTTGTTTTAAACCACTTACAATCAAATAATCAAAACTTTTTTCTGATGAGGTTAAAAAATATTATAATGATATTGCTTCTGGTACCGATGCTCTGGAATTGCAAATCCGAAAAAGAGGAAGCGTGGGTGATGGTTTGGAACGATGAGTTTGAGTATGTTGGATTACCTGACGAACTTAAATGGAGCTATGATACTGCAGGAAACTCGTGGGCATGGGGTAATAACGAACTTCAGTACTATACTGCACAAAGGCCCGAAAATGCATGGGTTGAAAATGGGGTATTGAAGATTACAGCCATAAAAGAACCCATGGAGGGACGGAATTATTCCTCGTCACGACTAATTACCAAATATAAAGGAGATTGGCTCTACGGGAGATTCGAAATCAGGGCTAAATTACCCACAGGCTTGGGAATGTGGCCCGCCATTTGGATGCTACCTACCGATTGGGAATATGGTGGATGGCCCGATAGCGGAGAGATTGACATTATGGAGAATGTTGGGTATGACCCCACCACCATCGTAGGTTCGGCCCATACCAAATCGTATAACCACTCTATAGGTACGCACAAAAATGGATCGATGGATGTACCCAATTGCTTCACTGAATTTAACACTTATGTGCTGGAATGGGAACCACACGAATACCGGGTATATGTAAACGATAACCACTATTTTACATTTGTTAATGAGGGCACCGGATATGCAGAGTGGCCATTTGACAAACGGTTTCATCTGTTGTTGAATGTTGCAGTTGGTGGCAACTGGGGGGGTGCGCAGGGTATTGATGACTCTATTTTCCCGCAATTGATGGAAGTTGATTTTGTGCGTGTTTATCAGAAGATATCGATGATGCAACAAGACGGCGAGAATAGATGATCTCAAGTTCTCCGGGAAAAATACAGAACATTCTCTTTGATCTTGGCGGGGTCTTGCTTGACCTCGACTTTGATGCCACTTTTCGCACATTTCGTCACTACAGCCGCAAATCTTTAGTATTTGATATCAAACAGTTAAATGGTTTGCCAATCTTTACCGAATTCGAAACCGGGCTGATAACCCCCACAGAGTTCAGAGAGGCTATTCGAGCTTGGCTGCATAACCCCGACATTTCCGATCAGGAAATAGATAAGGCATGGTGCAGTATGTTGCTTACTGTTCCGGCGGCAAAGGTTGAGTTGCTGAAGGAAATTTCCCTCCGTTTTCGTATATATCTGTACAGCAACACCAATGCAATTCATATAGGTTTTTTTAAACGGGCATTTCAGCTACAACATCAGATCGAGTGGGAATCGCTTTTTAGCAATTGCTTCTATTCTCACATTATAAACGACCGGAAGCCCCTTGTCTCGGGATTTGAGAAAGTTTTGCAACGTGCCGGCATCGAAGCACATGAGACCCTTTTTGTCGACGACCTTCAGGTTAATACCCAAGCTGCTGCTAGTTTGGGTATGGAGGTGGCTGACTACATTCCCGGTCAGGATCTTGCTTCGGTCATTACTGCAAAACTTTTATAGGCATAGCAGGATCGACTGTAATTTTATTAAATCTTGGATAAAGTTGTCGAAGCTTAATTTTCTAATAGTCCCTTTTTAAGTTTGGGTAAGTCGGTAGATTTCCATATATTTAGTCATCGATTTCATATTCCGATGAGACGCTTCATTCACCATATCTCCTGGCTCATTCTGGTGGTAATGTTTTACAACCTGAGAGCGGAGGAGAAGGAAAAGGGTAATTCGCCCTACCGCTTCAATGAACTTACTGTGTTTGTAATTCCTTCGCCAGTTCCCTTCGACTGGAGTTCTCCATCCTCACTTACCAATTCGTTTTTTAAGGGTTATCTATCGAACTTTATGGTCAGGGACCGTTATTTGCTCGGTCATTTATTCGTGCAGATTACCACGCCTATGCTTGCCGAACCTATAATTGCAGGTATGCGCTCGGTTTCGACAAGAGAGAAGAGGGTGAGGCTGTTCAAGGAGAAAGCAGGCCTTGGCATTCTGGGTATAGGTTTCGAAGGAAGGCTCGAAACGATGGAAGAGCTTATTCAAAAGATTCCGATTTATAAACGGCGGCAAGAACTGGCTTCGGTAACCTTCCGTATCAACGACGAAGCCGCCCGTTTAATCATCGACTTTATCAACAGATTCGATCGACCATCGAATGAGGGAATACGGCCATCCGAACATTACGGGGGGGCCTTTTGGCCATTGTTCCGGAACGAAGGTGCGGGCTGCACTTCCTTTGGTTTGGCCATGCTGGAACTTGCCGGGATATGTGATATGATTCGATCTGATTGGAAAATCTCAGTGAACATTCCCACTCACCTAATCGGGGGAGAACTCAATCCGGGCCATAATGTAAGGATACGCGACATACGTGCTGCCGATCATTGGGCCGGTAACAGCAAGTCCGAAACCTTTGTTCCCTTTCAGATATACGATCCTAGCCTTATGTACACATGGATTAAGGAGCGTGTTTCAACTCCCGAATCACCCTTTTACGATGCTTCTCAGGGGAAGATGCCAGCCCTTTTTGTCGATTTTCGGCATGTTAAACCTCCACTCCAAAAATTTCAGTTCGGTGAGCGTTTGGATGAGAATCTGTTTATAAATTTCCACAAATCCTTGCATGGTATTCGGCGACAGGATTATGCTGATGATTAAAGCCGACAAAGATAGCCCGTTGGAAGATTTCAGTTTGCAGATATCCATTAACGTAATGTTCTCAAATCGGAACTTTTCAAACAGAGGGTGGCGGCCCGTATAGGTTTCAAGCATCTGCCTATTATTCGTGCGAAGCTAATAAATGTTAACTTCTATGTTGTGTTGGCGTTTTATCTATCTTTGCATCACAAATCTAAAATGAATGCAAATCAGGATAGTCAATAGGTCAAGCAACGAACTTCCTGCATACAGCACTGCCCACTCTGCTGGCATGGATATCCGTGCAAGCCTTGAAACCGACGTTGTGCTGATGCCCATGGAACGAGGATTAATTCCAACCGGTTTGTATATGGAATTGCCCGAAGGTTACGAGGCTCAGATTCGACCACGAAGTGGATTGGCGCTTAACAAGGGAATCTCGGTACTCAATTCTCCAGGAACCATCGATGCCGATTATCGAGGTGAGATTGGCATTATACTTGTAAACCTCTCCAACGAGCCATTTGTGGTGAAAAATGGTGATCGCATTTGTCAAATGGTAATTGCCAGACATGAAAAGGCCGAATGGGAAGTTACCAATGAACTTCAGAATACTGAACGGGGGGCCGGGGGTTTTGGCCATACCGGAAAAAACTGACTGCATGATACACCGAAATAGTCTGCCGCTGCTGGTAGTTGTAATTCTATTAACTGCTTGCACTGGCCCCAAAGCTACCGTTTCGAACCTGGAAGCAGACAAGCCGTTAATAGAAGCTCTCCCTGAAGAAAAGCGGCAAGAGTTTCAATACCTGTTTGTTGAAGCGCTCAAACAAAAGATGATCGGAAATACGCAGCGGGCCGTCAGTCTGTTGTCGAGTTGTCTTGAAATTGACCCTAACTCGGCCGCTGCAATGTTCGAACTTGCCAACCTGCATGTGGTCAATAGCGATCTTCCCAGTGCTGTTATGCTTCTGGAGCGTGCTACCGAAATCAATCCAACCAACCTTTGGTACTGGAAGTTACTTGCAGAAATCTATGCCGAACTGGGACGTTTTGGTGAAGCTGCCGGATTGTATCAAAAGTTATCAGCGCTTGATCCGGGGAATCCCGAATTTATATACTATATGGCAGTTATGTACTCATCATCCGGAAATTACGATGCTGCCATTTCTGCCTTCGATCAACTTGAACGCGAGATCGGAGTCAATGAACAAATAAGCCTGTCGCGCGGACAACTTCATTCGGCTGCTGGTCTCGATCATCTTGCCTTACAGGAGATTTATAGGTTAATTGAAATGAATCCAGCCGATGCCCGCTATTATGGTTTGCTTGCAGATGCTTACTTGGAGCGGAATGACCGAGAAAACGCCTTGTTGAATTATCAACGGGTTCTGGAACTCGATCCGGATAATGGCTTTGTGCATTTTTCTCTATCGAATTTTTACCTCACTGGGGGTGATTCCGACAAGGCCTTTGAGCACCTCGAGAAGGCTTTCCAGAGTAGGAATGCCGAAATGGAATCTAAGCTTCAGCTCTACCTTATGCAAACCTCAAACAGGGATGCTGCGCCATTGTCGAACGACAAGGTTGAACGGCTTGTGCAGCTCCTGATAGAAACACATCCGGAGGATTACCGAGGCTACACACTTTATGCCGAATTGCTGCTCAGTTCTCGGCAATTGGAAGCTGCCCGCGAGAAACTTTATGCGGTGATTGATTTGGGAATTAATGATTTTATGGTTTGGGAGCAGATTCTTTTTATCGACAATGAACTTCTCGACTGGGACGCTTTATACCATCACACCCGCCAGACCATTGAACTGTATCCCAATCAGCCTCAACTCTATTTCTTTCATGCCATTGCCACTCTTCAGCTCGAGTTGTATGACGAGACCAAGGCAATTGCGGATGAAGGGCTGTTGTATGTGGTGGATAATCCATCGATGAGCGGACAGCTTACCTACATCAAGGGGGAGGCGTATTACAAACAGCAGCAACGTGCAAGGGCCTATGAACTGTTTGATGAATCGTTGGTGATTTTCCCCGACAACTTTATGGCGCTCAATAACTATGCTTACTATCTCGCACTCGATGGTCATAACCTGGACAAGGCCGAACGAATGAGTGCAAAGGTGGTGGAGCGATTCCCAGATAATCCTACCTATCTCGACACATATGCTTGGGTGCTTTTTAAAAAGGGAAATTACACACTAGCCCGGTTTTATATGCAAAGTGCAATCGACAAGGGAGGTGCCGAAAATCCAGTTCTCCTAGAACACTTTGGCGATATTCTCAGCAAAATGGATCGGACCGATGAGGCGGTTACCTTTTGGCAAAGGGCCCTTGATAATGGCAGTGATTCAGAACTGCTTCCTCGCAAAATAAGAGAGCGGGTTTATATTCCGGAAATTGCAAAATGAAACATCTACGCTATATTCGTTGGGTGATGCTTACCTTAATGGTTGCGATTGCCTTTCAGGCATGCAAATCTACAGAGAAACTTTCCGAAACCAGGATTCGATCGATGTCACCCTCTAGGTTGTTGCAAAACATCGAAGAGCAGGTCTTTGACTTTTCTCATTTTTCGGTGCGCCGAATCAACCTTCAAGTCGACGATGGCAATTCAAAAAATGCTTTCAGAGCAAGCATGCAGGCTATTAAGGATGAACAAATTCAGTTCACCATAACCAAGTTCAACATCCCGTTAGGTCGGATGATGTTAACACCTGATAGCCTACTCTTTATCAATTATATCGACCGCACCTATCTTGCTGATGACTATACCGTTCTGAGCGACATGCTCGATTTTGAATTGGGGTTTAATGTCATCCAAACAATTCTTTCGGGCAATATCTTTTCATTCTTTGAAGACGATTCTGACCTTCTGAATTACAATGCCACTGTGGAAGAGAATATGTACAAGATCCAATCGGAAAAATTCCGAAAAATCAGAAAGATCGACGAGAAAGGAAAGGTTCAGAAGCTGGAGCGTTTGCTTAAACGACTTGATGAGGATGCTCTTGTTATCAATACGTTTTATTTTGATCCGGTGCTTTTTGTGTTGCGAAGGTTGGAGTTGAATGATAAAACCAACATGCGCTCGGTGGCATTGCTATACGATGAATATCAGAAGGTCAATGACCGCTATTTCCCAGGAAGCATCGATCTGCTGGTCCAATCTGAGGAGAGCAGTTTACGGCTGGATGCAAAGATGTCGGGGTTCTCTACTGAAAAGTCTGATCTGGTTCCATTGCGCATTCCTGAACGCTACAGACAACTTCTTATACAATAGCTAATGATGCATTAAACCCGAATGAAACTACTGGTTGCTGTATATATTCTCCTGTTCGGTTGGACAACTGTAAATGCCCAGTCATTGGACGAGCTGCGCCAGAGACGGGTGCAGACTGCCGACGAAATCAGGCTCACCAATGAGTTGCTCACCCGAGTGAGCAGCTCTCAACAAACGACACTTAACAGGCTGCGGGTTTTGAATAGTCAGATTGGTCAACGGAACAATCTGATCTCCACAATGAATTCTGAAATATCGCTGCTTCAGGAGGTCATTAACAACAACCTGCTGGTGGTTGGTATGCTGTCGGACGATCTGGAAGCACTTCGGGACGAGTATGCCCAAATCATACGTTTTGCTTATCGCAGCAGAGGCGCTGTCGACCAAATTCTTTTTTTTCTGTCGGCCGATAGTTTTAATCAAGCCTACCGGAGGTTTCTATACTTGAAACAGTATGCCCAGTATCGTCAAATGCAGGCACAACTCATTGCCTCGTTACAATCGTTAATGGAAAAAAAGGCAAATGACCTCGCAAAGCAGCAGGCTGCTCGGAGAGAGGTTCTGGGTGCGCAACTTGAAGAGGCAAATAAATTGGAGTCAGAAAAACGGCAGCAAAATACCTTATCGCAGCAGCTGCAAAGCCAGCAACGCGATCTGCGCAACAAACTTGCTCAGCAACGTCGGATTGAGCAGCAACTTGAGCAGGAGATTCAGAAGATCATAGAGGAGGAGGCCCGAAAAACGGGTACCTCTGCCCGTGAGGGTTTTGCGCTCACCCCTGAGCAAAAACTAATTGGAAACAACTTTGAGCAAAACCGGCGGCGATTACCTTGGCCAGTTGAGCGTGGGATAATTACCGAAAAATTTGGCGTCCATCCTCACCCTGTATTGCGCAATGTGACGGTAAACAGCAATGGAGTTAGCATTGCAACAGAGGCAGGGGCACAGGCGAGAGCCGTTTTCAATGGAGAAGTTAGCCGCGTTTTCGGAATATCAGGCGGCAATACCGCGGTGATTATTCGACATGGCCAGTACCTTACTGTCTATTCCAATCTAATTGATGTGCTTGTGAAAAAAGGCGATCAGGTAACGGTTAGACAGCAGATTGGAAAGGTTTTTTCTGATCCTGTTGATGGGAACAAAGCAATTTTGAAATTTCAAATCTGGCGTGAAAGTACCAAACTCGACCCGGAGGAATGGCTCACCCGCTGATTACATTCTTCAGATTTTATTATCTTCAACCACTTAAACCTAAATATTTAAGCTATGAAATACCGTAATTCCCATTTTGGTTTGTTGCTGCTCTCGGCTGTTGCTGCCGGTTTGGTAAGTCTATCCTTCGTTTTTTATCAGACCCGCGATGTACAAAAGGGGGCAAACTTGTATGCTCAGTACTGTGCCTCATGTCATGGTGCTGAATTACAGGGTGGCAATGCGCAAAGCCTTATTAATGGTGTTTGGCAATTTGGAGCCGATAACAGTTATATATTTCGGAACATCAAATATGGTATTACCCATTTGGGCATGCCGGCTTACGAAAGTGTGTTGAGCGATGCCGATATCAACGATATTCTTGCCTATATACGTAACTCAGAGCAGGAGAAGGGCGTGGTGCGGCCCCAAATCTCCAGTGAGGCCGGTACCATGATGTACCAGCTCAACATCGATATTTTTGCTGAATCGCTCGAAGTTCCATGGGCTATTGATTTTATCGATCATCGCACTGCTCTCATCACTGAAAAACCCGGTCGGGTTAGAATGGTTGTCGATGGGAAAATGATACCCAGACCGGTTGAGGGGATTCCCGCTGTCCTGAATGAGGGTCAGGGAGGATTGCTCGATATTGCCACTGATCCAGATTATGCCAGCAATGGTTGGATTTATATGGCTTACAGTCATGCTTTGCCTGCTGATGCCGGTGCGCGACCTGCAGCCAACACCCGGCTGGTAAGAGGAAGGATTTCAGATGGTCGCTGGATCGATGAGCAAGTTATCTGGGAGGCACCTGTTGAGACCTACCGTACCACGCGTCACCACTATGGATGTCGCATCGTATTCGATCCGTGGGGATATCTCTATTTTGCCATTGGAGATAGGGGTATACAAAACGAAGCCCAGATTTGGTCATTGCCCAATGGTAAAGTTCACCGTATTTATCCCGACGGTTCCATTCCCGACGACAATCCCTATCTTGGCGTTGAAGGTGCTATGCCGTCGCTTTATTCAATGGGTAACCGCAACATTCAGGGTATGGCAATTCACCCGGCTACCGGGCAGTTGTGGACGACCGAACATGGACCCATGGGCGGCGATGAACTCAACCTTATTTTACCCGGCAGAAATTATGGCTGGCCATTGGCAACCTATGGCCGCAATTATAATGGCACAATCATTACCGAAAATACCCACTATCCGGGGACAGAACAGCCCAATTTTATGTGGAATCCATCAACGGCGGTATGTGGTCTCGATTTTGTAACTGGGAATATGTTCCCGCTGTGGGAGAATAAACTTTTGGTGGGTGCCTTGAAATATGAGGAGGTTACCTTGCTTACGCTTGTAGATGACCGTGTTATCCATACCGAGACCATTCTGAAAAATGCAGGACGGGTGCGCGACGTAACTACTGGCCCCGATGGTGCAATCTACGTTGTGCTCAATAACCCCGATGTTGTGGTTCGGTTATCGCGCAAATAGTTTGCAGTGCTAAAAAAATTAGTGTAAAGATTGGTCGGATACGATCAATCTTTTTTTATTGACTGATTTTGAGACTATTGAAGTTGATCTTCTGTTTCACCTTGGCTTGTTCCATTCTGTCGTACGACTGGAAACAAGAAATGCCCTGGCTTCGGAGGTATTGATTTCCGCTTACGTGCGTGTTGGGGAAATGCCCCCCCTTTTTAATTAAAATTTTTACGGCAAAACCAGCAAATGCAATGGCCATCAAAACTATAGCAAGCAACAATACAATTAGAAATGTCATAACCGTAAATGGATTTATATACCTTAATCGGCTGTAAAATTACATTTTTTACCTCAATTTTTACCGCATTCGCCAACCTATGCATATTCTTTGCCGTAAAAAGAGATCATTTTACCTATTCCCGTGTTTCTGTAACCTGGGCTTGGCTTAGTTTTGGATTTAATATTACTTCAACTTAAAAGAATCAACGTATGGAAAAACATGTTAATGTAGTTGCTGCCCTTCACCTGGGTCTCAGTATAATTGGTTTACTGGTGGCCTTATCCCTAACGGCAATTTTGGGTTTGGCGCTTAGCTTTATCGAGGATCCGGATGTAGCCCGGATTCTTCCGGTTGTTTTCAATGTCCTAGTTTGGGTAATTGTGCTGTTAAGCCTCCCAGGGGTAGCAGCTGGAATCGGATTATTTAAACGCAAGGAGTGGGCCAGGATTCTGGCGTTGGTACTTTCAGTAATTAAGATTCTGAATGTTCCGATAGGCACGGTTGTGGGCGTCTACTCAATTTGGGTTCTGGTGCATGAGGATACTCAGGCAATTTTTAAACCAGTATTACCAAGGGTTTAGCATTTCATGAAATTGCAATACGATATTCTGGTAACCGGTAGGGTACAAACCGTTGGTTATCGTCAGTTTGTACATTCCATTGCAATGGGGCAATCGCTAACCGGATGGGTAAGGAATATGATGGATGGTTCTGTACGCATAGTGGCCGAGGGCGACCAGCAAGCACTTGATGCCCTTAAGGATTGGCTGAAACAAGGGCCCTCCAGAGCCCGGGTTTTAGATGTCAAAGTTTCTGTGTCTCCCTTCACCGGGGGCTTTTCAGAATTCAGGATTGTATAGAATCTTGGTCTGAGATGGCTGTTTTTCCGTTCGTTTTCGAGAGGGAAAATGCTACATTTGTCTATATAGAAACCTTTAGACAAGCCTATGCATCCATTTCATATGTCTGCCGCTCAATTTCGAAATGAGGGTAAAAAGCTCGTCGACTGGATTGCCGACTACTACGAACATGTAGAAAAATTTCCTGTCTTGGCGCAGGTGAATCCTGGAGATGTTCTGCGCCAGCTTCCTGATGAAGCTCCTGAAGAGGGGGAGTCGTTTGCTCAAATGATGCACGATGTTGATCAAATTATCATGCCGGGCATAACCCACTGGCAATCTCCTTCATTCTTTGCTTACTTTCCTGCCAATACCTCTTTCCCTTCAATTCTAGGAGAGATGCTCTCTGCTGGCCTTGGCGTTCAGGGCATGATTTGGGCTACCAGTCCTTCGGCCACTGAGCTTGAAATCAGGATGATGGATTGGCTGGTTAAGATGATGGGATTGCCCGAAAAGTTTCTGTCAGGTTCTTCGGGTGGCGGCGTAATACAGGACACAGCTTCTTCGGCCGTTTTATCCGCCCTTCTAGCTGCCAGGGAGCAGGCAACCCAACATGCAGTGAACGAAAAAGGGGTTGTTCAGCGTATGGCAGCTTATGTTTCAAGCCATGCTCACTCCTCGCTCGAAAAGGCAATTAAAATAGCTGGAATTGGCAGAGAAAATATCCGTATTGTAGAGGTCGATGAGCATTTTGCCATGCGTCCCGAGCACCTTCGAAAGCAGATTCAGGAGGACCGTTCTATGGGCTACCTGCCATTTTTTGTTTGCGCCACAATGGGTACCACCTCTTCGAATGCAATGGATCCTATAGATGCGATTGGAGATATCTGCAGACAAGAAAATTGCTGGCTTCACGTTGATGCTGCTATGTCGGGGAGTGCGCTGCTTTGCCCGGAATTCCGGTATCTTGCCAAGGGCCTGGAACTCGCCGATAGTTTTGCTTTTAATCCCCATAAATGGATGTTCACCAATTTCGATTGCGACTGTTTTTGGGTAGCCGACAGGCAGAATCTCATCAATACATTTTCGATTTTACCTGAATATCTGCGCAATAAAGCTACCGATTCGGGAAGTGTTACCGATTATCGCGATTGGCACATTCAGCTTGGAAGGCGATTCAGGTCGCTAAAGTTATGGTTTGTGATACGGCACTATGGGATAAATGGTCTTCAACACCATATTCGTGAGCATGTCGCCCTGGCACATGATTTTGCCGAATGGGTTGACCATTCCCCGCACTTCGAACTTGTGGTTGCTCCTCCCCTAAACCTCGTCGTATTTCGCTTTATAGGAAGCGATGATCACAATATGCAGTTAATGAACAATATTAATCAAACCGGTAAGGTCTATTTTACCCACACCCGACTGAATGGTAGGATAGTATTGCGGTTAAGCATTGGGCAGACCCATACTACCACGAAGCACGTTCAGATGGTTAAGGATCTGCTCATTCAATTCAGCAACTCCCAAGATTTCAAATAATAATCCCTATTACATGAAAACATTTGAAGAACTTGAGATCTGGTTTGCCACTGGCAGTCAGCATCTTTACGGAGATCACTCCCTGCAACAAATTAACAAGGACTCGATGGAAATTGTTAATGGGCTAAATGCTTGTGCAAGTATTCCTGTAAACGTTGTATTTAAGCCGGTTTTAACTACAGCCAATGCCATAACACAAATCTGTCAGGAGGCCAATAGCCATCAAAAATGCATTGGCTTGATCACCTGGATGCATACCTTTTCTCCGGCTAAAATGTGGATTGCAGGTCTGCAATTGCTTAAAAAGCCACTGCTTCACCTGCACACACAGTTCAACCGCGATATCCCTTATGCCGACATCGACATCGATTTCATGAACCTCAACCAGTCTGCACATGGCGGTAGGGAGTATGGTTACATTGTTAGCCGTTTGCGAAAAAACCGAAAGGTGGTAGTTGGTCACTGGCAGGACGATGAGGTCAGGACCCGTTTATCGGTCTGGATGCGAGCAGCGGCTGCTTGGAACGATTGGCAAAATGGCAAGGTCGTACGTTTTGGCGATAATATGCGTGAAGTAGCAGTTACCGAGGGGGACAAGGTCGAGGCGCAAATACAGTTCGGCTATTCGGTGAGTGGTTTTGGCACCGACGAACTTTTCAAGTCAATTAAGGCTGTGGAAGAGAGTGACGTTGCCAGGCTGGTCGAAACGTATATCGAGCGTTATACAGTGGAAAGTGCTGGCTTGCCTGGTGGTGAAGCGCACACTTCGGTGCGGTTGCAGGCACGTTATGAACTGGGTATCAGAAATTTTCTAAAGCAGGGAAATTTTACAGCCTTTACAACAACTTTCGAAGATTTAAGTAGTCTGGAGCAGTTGCCTGGTCTTGCCATACAGCGGCTTATGGAGCAGGGATTTGGTTTTGGTGCCGAGGGCGACTGGAAACATGCAGCCTTGGTTCGCGCCCTTAAGGTTATGGGATACGGTTTACCCGGAGGCACATCGTTTATGCAGGATTACACCTACCACCTCGACCCAAAGGGAATGAAAGTTTTGGGTGGCCACATGCTGGAGATTTGTCCAACACTCAGCAAAGAAAAGCCCAAACTTAAAGTACATAGGGTTGGTATTGGTGGAAAGGGCGATCCTGCCCGTTTGGAGTTTATGGTTCCCGACGGGAGGGGGGTCAATGCCTCATTAATTGATGTAGGAAGTCGATTCCGAATGATTGTCAATAGTATAGAAGTGGTTACCCCCGATGCTGATTTTCCAAAATTACCGGTTACCCGTGCCATGTGGAAACCAATGCCTGATCTTCAAACCGGAGCCGCCGCATGGATACTGGCAGGAGGTGCCCACCATACCGCTTTCTCCATGTCCATTGGTCGTGAATACCTCGAAGATTTTGCCGAGATGGCCGATATTGAGCTGATTGTCATTGATGAATCAACTACCGTTGCCGATATAAAAAAGGAACTTCGCTGGAACGATGTTTACTATTTTTTGGCAAAAGGTGTACGGTGAGTTTATATCTATATTAGCATCCGTAGCGCCTGCTGCTCTATTTTAACCGGGCGCCGTTCGAAGTATAGATTGTGAACAAAATTGATGTATTTCAGAATTCTGAAGGCGTTAAAAAGCTGAAAAAAGCGCTCCCCGAAGATTGCTTCGGAGCTGCAATTACCACTCAATTCTACAAGTTGTTCAAAGAAAGGTTCGCTTCGCAGATAAGCTCCAACTGTTTCTGGTAGTTCGAACAGAAGTTGTTGCCACGTGGTTTGATCCATGCGGTAGCATTGCAGCCGACGGTCGAAGAATTGTTTCAGGTCAATAAATGCCTGAAGGTTGTAGGTTAAGTTCAAATCGGTGGTTCCTTCCATCCACTGCCGCATAGCAGGGCCTGTTCCAAATGGAACTCTGTCGGATACCCTTGAAGAGGGCCTAACCTTGGTAGAGATAATTTCGCCAACCGTACCAATCTGTGATAAGTTTTGCAGAAAGTAAAAATCCTCTCCAGCCTTGCGACGCGTCATACCTCCTCTTCGCAAATAACCTTCGGCGGTTACTGCAAAAGCGGAACCAATGGTATGAATGGCATTGGGATAGCCGGTATATTTTAGGGCGAGTTTATAATATCTCAAGTATGCTTCGTACAACAGTATCCCTTCGCGTTCTTTCTGAGTTAAAGCTTCAAGTTGATGGCTAAACTCAATGGTTGCTCCAATATGGCTTGGATGTCGGTCAAAATGGTGTTCGATTTCAACAAGGTAGTTGGAATCAACCAGTGTATCGGCATCCAGCGATACTATAATGCCTTTTGGACAATTGAACTTATTGAACCTCCATAAAGCTTCGTCCATTCCCTTTTTTCGGGCCATGCCTACTCCAGCCCACTTTTGCGGCAAATTAATGGGAGGGGTAACCATAAATTGTATGCCGGGATGGGGGTTTTCCCTCATCCAAAGCACCGAATCTTCATAACAGGCAAGGTTGGCTTCCTTGGTCCCACTATCGCATCTTTCGGGTTGATTGATGACAACAAGCACTTCGGTTAACTTTCGTGCAGGAATGCATTGATGAAGCGAGCGAAGTGTCGACAACAAATCGGGCTCCCTGAATGCAGGAATCATAACCACAATACCCGTATTGAATATCATCTCTGATTCAATCAGAGGCTGATACCCATTGTAACGTTTAAAGTAGTGATCGGCAAACATGCTGGAGAATTGATCAAACAAAAAATCCGGGTGAAACCCGGATCTTGATTATATTTTTGACAGTGGTCGCATCTTAACGGGATGGATTGATTGCCTGATAGCGCTGGTTCAGATTTCTAAGCACGTCCGACGTGATGTTTTCTGATTCGGGGCCAATGAGGACTTCGGAAGCATTCAGAATAAAATCGTATTGTTTGATCATATTGTACTCCTTAAGATAGGAGAGAAGACTGTCAATGACCTGTTGGTTGTTTTGCGCCTGCATTTCGGAAAGCTTGCTGGTGAGATCCTGGTCAAGCTGCATAATCTCCTGCTCTTTACCAAGTAGACGGTCGCGTTCTTGAATAGCCCGCTGCTCAGTAAGAAATCCTCCACGTTGCAATTTTTGCTGGAAATCTGCGGCTTCACGTTCAAAAACCTGACGTTTCGAGCCGTATTCTTGGGTGAATGCTTCCTGACGTTTCATAAAATCATCGTGCAATGCCTCAGCCAGATCATAGTTCATAAAAAGAGAATCCGATTTGATGTAGGCAATCCTGATACCATCGCTACGCGATGGCGACGAATCATATTCGCCGTTGGCAATTACTGCATGTCCACTTCCGGTAAAATGCAGTGCATACAGAATCAGTATGGCTACAGACAATACGATGCTGACTATTAAAGATGTTCCTTTCATTTCTTTGGTTCAATTTTAATCATGGCAAAGATAATTTTTTCATTCATAAGCAAAGACTTTATTCCAAATTTTTTAGCCGCTTGCTCAAGGTCAGATATTGCCTAAACCTGCTCAAAATCATACAATCGGTCTGACAAACATCATTGATAGTATAAGCTGACCGGCATTAATTTTATCAAGATAAAAGTTTTAAACGACGTTTGCTTACAAAACATAAGAATATATGATCAATACCTTTATAGCCAATATTTTACCTTATATGCCCAGAAGTTTTGTCTGGATATTTTCGCAACGGTATATTGCTGGAGAAACCATTGACGATGGTTTACGTGCGGCTCGGGAACTGAATGATAAAAGGGTACTTGTTACAGTCGATTTGCTGGGAGAGTATCTTGAAAATATAGAAGAGGCTACTCAGAACAAGGAACAATATTTAGCCATTATAGATGAGTTCACTTCGGCCGGCGTTCAGGGAAACTTTTCGTTAAAACCAACAATGTTTGGTTTGCTAATCGATCCGGAGGTGTGTTATGCGCATATCAGGGAGGTCGTGGCACTGGCTGCCCAAAGAAAAAGTTTTGTCCGAATCGACATGGAAGATTCGCAATGTGTCGATCTTGAGATGGCGCTTTACCTGCGTTTGAAGAAGGAGTTCCCAACCAACGTCGGGTTGGTCGTTCAGTCCTATTTAAGGAGAACACCTGATGATTTGGAACAATTGATTGCGCATCATACTGCTGATGCACCGCTTAACTTTAGGCTTTGTAAGGGCATCTATGTCGAGCCAAAGGAGATTGCCTGGAAAGGATACAGCGAGGTGCAACAGGCATTTCTGGAACTCCTAGAAACCATGTTCAAGCATCAGATTTATGTTGGTATTGCTACCCACGATAAATTGCTGATAGACGGAGCATATGAACTAATTGAGCGGTACAAGGTTCCTGTCGATCAATTTGAGTTCCAGATGCTTTATGGCGTAACACCCGAATTGCGGAGTGCTATAATGGCCAAGGGGTACACCATGAGGGTTTATGTTCCTTTTGGTAAGGAGTGGTTTGGGTATTCTACCCGCCGACTCAAGGAGAATCCAAAGGTGGCTTCCCATATTATAAAGGCCCTCTTCTTCAGAGGCTAGTCTACGATAATCTCTGTTAGAGAGCGTTTTGGAACGTGATGTACCGAGTCTTTGTCACGCCAATATTTGATATTTCCGTCTTTAACCGTTTCTATTACGACCGTTTCTACAGGTTTGCCCAAAGCTACGATCCACAGCAGCTCGAGGTAATCGGGTAATTTCAGTAAATGGCTAATTTTTGCACGGTTGAACGATCCAATGATGCAACCTCCAAATCCCTCGCTAACGGCAGCCAACAATATGGTTTGAATGGAAATGCCATCGTCGCAGAAGATGTTGCTTCCCAAACGGGCATCCTTCAAAACGAAAATGTAGGCTGCGGGTCGTTCCCCCTCTTCGGGTCCGTTCCAGTCTGCCAGGTATCCGGCCCATGCCAGATGTTCAAAAATTTTGACATTCAATGTAACATCGATCGATACTTTGTATTTGAGTGGCTGCTGGTTTCTTCCCGAAGCGGTGTATCTCGACAAGTCGATCCAACGAAGGAGTTGTTCTTTGGCAATGGATTCCGACTCCAAAAAACGACGGTAGCTGCGGTTTTTCTGAACCAGTGCTGAGAGTTGCTCAAATGGAAGCATATTTAATAAAGGTTGTGATTTTGGGTAAATGTAAGGCAAAATGCAGAAACCTCTGAAAAATTCGATATTTTTGAAAGAACGTCTGGGCTTCAAAGACAATAAACTGATTTGACATGCTGCTACTGGGTTTCGATATAGGTAGTTCGTCGGTAAAAGCATCCCTTTTGGATGGGAATACCGGCTCCATCGTTGCATCGTCGTTTTACCCCAAATCCGAGATGCCTATTTCGGCTCTGCAGTTGGGATGGGCTGAACAATCGCCCGATATGTGGTGGCAAAACCTTCGGATGGCAATGGCTGAGTTGTTGACAACCTGCCGCATCAAAACATCTGCCATAGGGGCAATCGGAATAAGTTATCAAATGCACGGGTTGGTTATGGTCGACAAATCCCATAATGTTATTCGTCCCTCCATAATCTGGTGCGACAGCAGGGCAGCATCGATAGGCGATCGGGCGTTTAAGACGCTTGGTCAGGAGCGGTGTCTGTCACATCTGCTCAACAGTCCGGGTAACTTTACTGCCTCTAAACTGAAATGGGTTCAGGAGAACGAACCAGAAAATTTTGATAAGTTGCACAAAATCATGCTGCCCGGCGATTACATTGCACTTAAACTAACCGGCAACCTAACTACTACGGTGGGAGGTTTATCCGAGGCAATTCTGTGGGATTTTTCTGCAAATACTCCAGCCCTAATGGTACTCGAAGGGTTTGGTATTGATGCTTCTGTGCTACCAGAACTGGTGCCAGCTTTCGGAGATCAGGGCAGACTAACCCATAGGGCGGCCGAAGAGCTCGGTCTGGTGCCTGGAATACCTGTCGGTTACCGTGCAGGGGATCAGCCTAACAATGCCCTCTCGCTTAATGTATTGGAGCCAGGCGAAGTGGCAGCAACTGCTGGAACTTCGGGCGTTGTGTATGGTGTTAGTTCCGAAATACGCTACGATCCAGACTCCAGAGTCAATACTTTTGCGCACGTAAACCACACTGCCATGTCTCCCCGATTGGGCGTATTGCTGTGCATAAACGGTACCGGGATACTTAATGCCTGGATGCGCCGCAATGTGGGTGATTACCCCAATTACGAAGTCATGAATCAAGAGGCCGGAAGGGTACCCGAAGGTTCTGAAGGCGTGGTGGTGCTACCTTTTGGAAATGGGGCTGAACGGATGTTGCGTAACCGCGATGTAGGGTCGGTAATTTCAGGTGTAAATTTTAACAGACACCACAAAGGTCACCTCCTACGGGCAGCCCAGGAGGGGGTGGTTTTCTCCTTCCGATATGGAATGGATATAATGCGGCAGACTGGGATTGACTTGCAGGTGATAAAAGCTGGACGGGAGAATATGTTTCTGAGCAGCATCTTTGGGCAGTCGCTTGCCAATGCAACTGGTGTAACCATTGAACTTTATAATACAAATGGAGCGGCAGGTGCCGCCCGCGGCGCTGGCATCGGAACTGGCTTCTTTTCTGGACCTGCAGATGCATTTTTGCAGTTAAAGTGTGTGGGACGGCATGAACCCGTAAAGTCAGAAATGCAAACCATGCACGTGGCCTATGAAAGGTGGCTGGATGTGCTGAATACCAACCTCTGAATAACAGGCGTTTTTTGTTTTCAACCAAGTAAGTTACTTAATAAAGATACCCTATGAACTATTTTACCGGAAACAAAACCTACTTCCCTACTGTGGGTAAAATTGGCTACGAAGGACCCCAGTCGAGAAATCCGCTTGCCTTTAAGTGGTACGACGAAAACCGCATGGTAAAAGGGAAAACACTTAAAGAGCACCTGCGCTTTGCCGTGGCCTACTGGCATTCATTCTGTGGAACAGGAGGCGATCCTTTTGGACCGGGTACTCGTATCTTTCCATGGGATACAGCCCCTGATGTACTTGACCGGGCCAAGGACAGAATGGATGCTGCTTTTGAGTTTATCACCAAGATAGGCATTCCTTTTTACTGCTTTCACGATACCGATGTGGTGGGCGACGGATCGGTCTTTGAAATCGAGCAGCGATTGTCGAAAATGATCGATTTCGCGCTTGAACGGCAAAAAAGCACCGGAGTGAAATTGCTATGGGGTACTGCCAATGTTTTCAGCAATCCCCGATATATGAATGGTGCTGCCACCAATCCCGATTTTTCTGTAGTGGCTCATGCAGCGGTTCAGGTTAAGAATGCCATTGACGCCACCATTGCCCTTGGGGGCGAAAACTATGTGTTTTGGGGTGGTCGTGAGGGCTATATGAGTCTGCACAATACCGATACCAAACGGGAACTTGATCATCTGGGTCGATTTCTGTCCATGGCGCGCGATTATGGAAGGAAGGCTGGATTTAGCGGAACTTTCCTGATCGAACCCAAACCAATGGAACCTACAAAGCATCAATACGATTTCGATGTTGCAACCGTAATAGGGTTTTTAAAGAAATACGGACTGGATAAGGACTTCAAGCTCAATGTGGAGGTTAATCACGCTACCCTTGCAGGACACTCATTTGCCCATGAACTGCGTTTTGCTGCCGATAGTGGTTTGCTGGGGTCGATTGACGCCAACCGAGGTGACTATCAAAATGGATGGGATACCGATGAATTTCCGACCAACATTTATGAGGTAACCGAAGCAATGCTTGAAATTTCGCGTGCCGGAGGTTTCTCTACAGGGGGTATTAATTTCGATGCAAAACTGCGACGAAACTCCACAGACCCAGAGGATCTTTTCATTGCCCATATCAACGGAATGGATGTTTTTGCACGGGCACTCATTGTAGCCGATAATATGCTGCGTGAATCGGATTACCTGTCTTTGATGCAACAGCGTTATGCCTCGTTCGATCAGGGTTCTGGTCGAAAATTCGAACAGGGAGGATTAACCCTAATGGATCTCTACAGCGAAGCCCGTAAAAGCGGTGAGCCTACACCAGTAAGTGGAAAACAAGAGTTGCTTGAGCAGATGATCAACTGGTATTTATAGTGGGGCGGCAGATTCAGAAAAGTTGACGCACATTGGCAACCACTTCGTCGGTCGATGGATCTATGCTGGCAACCCAATTGGGTTTAAGATAGTGCAGCTGTTTATTTTGCTTAAACAACGCTTCCCCACCACCGGTAATGTTGAGCATTATCACTGCATTGGGGTCTACGTTTCCTTTCCTGACTTCACTTACTAATGAGGCAGTAGCTACGGCAGCTGCAGGGTGTATGTCGATGCCCTCGATGCTTTTAAAAAGTTGGGCAGCCTCAGTGGCTTCTTCGTTCGACGCAACCAACACATCACCATGGCTGTCGGTTAATGCATCGTACAATCCTCCAGCCGCAGGATAAGGTGGTTTACGGTTTGAAAGCACTTTTGCATCGATGGCCTCTACTTGCTTGCGTGCGAGTGCATCATCGAGTGGCAACATAGCACGCGATCCAGCCCTCCATGCATCGTAAATAGGCAAAAAAGGAGCATTCTGAGAGATCATAAGCCGGGTTTTGGTATTGCCATAACGACCGTCGGATAAGAAGCGTAAATTTGCTTCCCACGCAGCAATTGCTCCCGTACCGCTTCCTATGGCCTGGAAATAGAGGTCTGGGATTGCCCCGATGGTGGTAACAGCCGATAGCATGGTGGTGCCCATTCCGTCGCGTCGGGCGACATTGCGAGCTCCGCCTTCGGCTACAAATCCCTCCATACCCGAAACGATGTTTGAAAGATGGATGGCATCGTAATAATCGCTACCCTTGGGGCTGCAGATTAACTTAACACTATCGGAAAGTGGATGCTCAAACCAAAGCGCATCGAGGTTGTCTTCCGGAACACACAAAAGCAGCGGGATATGATTGTCTGAGCATACTTTGGCAAAAGCACGAGCAGTATTGCCTGCAGATGCAACCACCAGTACACCGCTTTTACGACCATCCATCCGACCGCAAACGGCATAGGCCTCGGTCTCCTTAAAAGAGCAGGTGCTCATGTAGGCCTCTTTTTCGGGCCACCAACCACTAAAAGTTATCCAAAGGTGGTGGAGGTTTAGGAATTTGGCAAGATGCTCACTTTTATAGGTTATGGGAGAAGAGGAGCCTTCGAGAATTCGTTGAATCGGCAACCATTGGGCAAATTGATACAGTCCGGGCAGTTGGGGCTGAAGGGTAAGTTGCCGGTGCTCATAAATAGCACGAATCAGCGTCGGTTCGGTTTCTCCGGGTGCGTCGAGTGTCCATCCGGAATCAGCAAAAGTTTGTCCGCTATGCATTGATTGCAGAAAATATCGGGTACCATCGAAGTTCATGATCGGAATTTTGTGGGTACAAAAATAGCATTTTCGACCGGTTTACTTTTGCCGGATGTATACCTGTATGGGCACACCAGTAAAATCAAAGTTCTCCCTAAGTTTATTCTCGAGATACCTTTTATAGGGGTCTTTGATGTATTGCGGCAGGTTGGCGAAAAATGCGAAACTTGGCGTCTTGCTTGGCAACTGCGTACAGTACTTAATTTTAACATATTTGCCCTTGATGGCTGGTGGAGGATAGGCCTCAATCGCTTTGAGCATTACATCGTTAAGTTCGCTGGTTTTGATCTTTTTCGATCGGTTGAAATAGACTGCCATGGCGGTCTCAAGGGCTTTATGGATACGCTGTTTGGTAAGTGCCGATACAAATACAATGGGCACATCGGTAAATGGGGCAATGCGCGATTTTATCTCCTTCTCGAACGACTGAACTGTTTGGTTGTCTTTTTCGACCAGATCCCATTTGTTTACTAAAATGACTACTCCTTTTCGGTTGCGAAGAATTAGACTATAGATGCTCATGTCTTGCGCTTCGAGTCCACGGTCGGCTTCCAGCATTAGAAGGCAGACATCGGCTTCTTCAATGGTGCGCACCGAACGCAAAACCGAATAGAATTCGAGATCGTCGGTAACCTTTGCCTTTTTTCTAAGACCTGCAGTATCGATGATGATAAAATCGTGTCCAAACTTATTGTAGCGGGTATGTATGGCATCTCGTGTAGTGCCGGCTATGTCGGTCACAATGTTTCGCTCTTCACCAATGAGGGCATTGATAAAAGACGACTTGCCTACATTGGGTCTGCCCACTACCGTAAATTTCGGCAAGGTAACCTCCTCTGGGTCGGGGGCATCGGGCAACAGTTCTACCACACGGTCGAGCAGTTCTCCCGTGCCGCTGCCACTCATGGCCGACAAAGTGTAGAGCTCCTCATCGAGACCCATAGCATAAAACACCTGGGCATCGGGAATTCTCTGGTTGTTATCAACTTTATTGACTACCGGCAATACCGGTTTTGCCGATCTGCGCAACAGATGCGCCATATCGGCATCAAGATCGGTAATTCCCGATTCAACATCGGTCATAAAAAGGATTACATCTGCCTCGTCCATAGCTAGATGAACCTGTTTGCGTATCTGTTCCTCGAAAATATCGTCGGAATTGGCGACATAGCCACCAGTGTCGATGACCGAAAACTCTACGCCATTCCAAAGGCATTTCCCATATATGCGGTCACGGGTAACTCCAGAAACATCGTCGACTATGGCTCTACGTGATTCAACGAATCGATTGAAAAGGGTTGATTTACCTACATTGGGTCGGCCAACTATGGCCACTATCTTACTCATTGGATGTGCTTCAGTTAATTATATTACTCTGCCTGATATCCGAAACGACGCAGGACATTATCTTTCTCCCTCCAGTCTTTCGAAACCTTTACAAAGAGTTCTAGGAAAATCTTTTTACCAAAAAACTCCTCTGCCTCTTGCCGGGCTTCTGTACCCACACGCTTGAGGGCCGAACCATTTTTCCCTATTATGATGCCTTTTTGTGAGTCGCGTTCGACATAGATCAGAGCGCGAATTTTGATCAAATCGCCTGATTCGATAAATTCTTCAACTTCCACCTCGGCAGAATAGGGAATCTCTTTTTGGTAGTGTATAAGAATCTTTTCGCGAATAATTTCCTGCATAAAAAACCGCTCACTGCGGTCGGTAAGTTCATCTTTTGGGAAGTAAGGGGGTGATTCTGGTAAAAGCTCAAGAATTCTGTCGAATATTGGCAAAATGTTAAACTTCTCGGTTGCTGAAGTCACAAATATATGGGCGCCGGGAATGGTTTCCTGCCAAAATTTGTGCTTTGCGATAACCTCCTCTTGATTGGCCAAATCAATTTTGTTGAGTACCAGTATCACCGGGACAGGGCTATTTTGGATGCGGTGCAGATAGTCTCCATTTTTAAGAGGATCTTCTATCATGTCGGTCACATATAGGATGATATCGGCATCTTCGAGTGCTGTGTGTACAAATTTCATCATGCTCTCCTGTAACCTGTAATGCGGTACCAAAATCCCTGGGGTGTCGGAGTAGACAATCTGAAAATCGTCGCCGTTTACAATTCCTTTGATGCGGTGACGGGTGGTCTGCATCTTCGAGGTGATAATGGAGAGTCGCTCACCTACAAGTGCATTCATGATGGTGGATTTTCCAACGTTGGGATTTCCTATAATATTAACAAAACCAGCTTTGTGCGACATAATTTAATTTCCTAAAAATCAGCGCAAAGATAGGAAAAAAAGGGCGGGCTACAAGGTGTATTGACGCTTGCCTGGTTGCATCGGTCAAAAATGTTGAATCCTTAAAAGCAATCCAAAGTTTTGGCCACTTCCTGTTTTTTTGCTACATTCACGTTGAAAAGCACTATTTAACAATATTAAAGCGCGGCGATTACAGGAGATTTGTGCCTGTGCCTTCCAATGTTTGTCTGGTTTGGATGGAAATGAATGCCGGCTAATCGTCATTTTAAGACGAGAAACTGAATGATCATCATGCAAAATATTTCTTACCTCGATCAAATTGCAATCAGTGTTCGTGCACATAAATTGCTCAAGGAGTTGTTAAAGGAAAATCCTCGGCTGGAGGAGATTTTGCGTTCTTCCAAGAATGAGACCGAAGCTCTGCATGGGCTTCGGGACTGGGTGGAACCCGAATTGAAAAGGAATCCGGCAGCTTGGCAGTTCTATACGGGCAAACTTCACGACCAGCAATCGTTTTTAACCCTACGCTGGAAAGATTATGCAGCCATTAGACTGCTTGACTATATTGACCATGCTGGCGATAAGTACATCGACCAGAATATTGGGGGTGAGGTAGCCATCACCAATCCAGTTAAGATGGTGTGGCTTGCGGTAAATTTTGGTACCGGAGGCGCTAAGCCTGGTTTCTTTAAGGATATGCTACAGCTTTTTCGCCAATTTACGCAGCGCACCCGACGAAACGAACCCAATGCGCAGCGAACCGCCGAGTGGATGT
>CAYGIQ010000001.1:23714-46194 GCA_964349885.1 uncultured Prolixibacteraceae bacterium
GCGTTATCCTTCGGGACTCGATCCCCGCATCGTGAGGTTGCGTGAGGAAAACCGCAACCGGATCATCAATATCTTTCTCGACAAGATGGAGCGGGGCGAAATTGAAGACCGGCGTTATCGGTTTGAGCCAGAGGTGCCGCGCCAGGAGCGCTATGATCAAATGCTGGAATGGTGGCAAACCTATCATTTCCACCTAAGAATGGCGGTTCGTAATCCAGATCTGCTGAATGAGATGTTGGGAAATTCACTCGACCCCGACACCATGCGAATTTTACATTCCGCTAGGGATGCGGGTATTCCGTTTTTTGTAAATCCCTATTATCTCTCTTTACTGCACGTGAGGGTTCCCTACTTTGCCATAGGCGCCGATTTGGCCATCAGGCATTACATTCTCTACAGTCAACAGCTCGTTGATTCGTTCGGAAAGATCGAAGCTTGGGAAAAGGAAGATAAAATTGAGGTGGGTAAACCCAACGCGGCAGGGTGGCTTCTGCCTCCCTACAACAACATTCATAGACGTTATCCGGAAGTGGCCATTCTCATTCCCGATACTACCGGCCGGGCCTGTGGTGGTTTATGTACCAGTTGCCAGCGTATGTACGATTTTCAGCGCGGAAACCTCAATTTTAATCTCGATAAACTGGAGCCTAAGCCTACATGGCGCGACAAACTGAATACGCTCATGGCATATTTTGAAGAGGACACTCAACTTCGCGATATATTGATCACCGGCGGAGATGCACTTATGAGCTCAAGCAACCAATTGAAAGAGATTTTGGATGCCGTTCTAGAGATGACCGAGCGTAAGCGGGTTGCCAACAAATCGAGGCCTGTTGGAGAAAAATACGCCGAAATTGTAAGGGTTAGGTTGGGCACCCGGTTGCTGGCCTATTTGCCACAAAGGATAACTCCGGAACTTTTAGAAGTTTTGAGTGATTTTCGCCGCAGGGCTGCCCTAAAAGGAATCAAACAATTCGTGGTGCAAACCCATTTTCAGTCACCCATGGAGGTGACCCCCGAGGCCGCACGAACCATTAAACAGTTGCTTTCTTCTGGGTGGGCAGTGGTAAATCAGCTGGTATTTACTGTAGCAGCATCCCGTAGAGGCCACACCGTAAAGCTGCGAAAAGTACTCAATGACATCGGTGTGCTGAACTACTACACCTTTTCGGTGAAGGGCTACATGGAGAACAGTTTTAACTTTGCTCCAAATTCCCGCGCGGTGCAGGAACAGTTGGAGGAAAAGCAATTGGGTAAAATCCCCGATAGTTTGCACGATAATATCAAAGATTTGCTTGAACATCCCGAAACCATAATTGAAAAGATAAACAACCTGCGAAATTACTACGAATTGCCATTCTTGGCTACCGACAGAAACGTATTGAACCTGCCGGGTGTTGGTAAGAGTTTAACCTTTAGGGTGATTGGTATAACGCGATATGGAAGACGTATCCTGCAATTCGATCACGACCATACCCGCAAACACAGTCCCGCTGTAAAGGAGATGGAGAAAGTCATCATTATCGAATCCAAATCGATCAGCGAATATTTAGATCAGCTTCAAGAGATGGGTGATGATATTGCTGACTATGAAGGAATTTATGGATATTCAATCGGTCAAACCGAGCCTCGTATGTCGATGTACGAGTATCCTCAATACGATTACACGCCTACTAGGTCTTATTCCAATTTGGTTATAGAAGCGTAAGTTTTGTTATAGCAGTTGCTGCTTACTTTGCTGTTTTTGAAGCCAACTATTCCAGACAAAAAGGTATGTTTTTGGGGGATTGATCTACTACTTTGTTTTCATTTAGGCATTCCAGTTTAAATAATTTTTTCAAAAAGCACCCTTTTTGATGAATTTGTAAATTTTATATGAAAAAAACTATCAATTTATCCCTAAAACGCCCCATATTCTGAGAAATATTTGTTTTTTCGCAGCGAAGAATTAAAATTTTGTCAATTTGAGGCCCCGGGTCTCTATTTAACAATTACAAATTATGGATGCAAAAGCTGCGGAATTCGTAGAGCAATTTATGGCAAATATCGTTGCCAAAGATCCCCTAGAAAAGGAGTTTCATCAGGCAGTACACGAGGTGGTTGAGAGTCTTGCCCCTTTTGTGGTGCGCAATCCTTCCTATGCAAAACACAAAATTCTGGAAAGGATGGCAGAACCCGAGCGGGTAATAATATTTAGGGTACCTTGGGTTAACGATAGGGGGGAGGTTGAGATCAATCGCGGGTACCGTGTTCAAATGAACAGTGCCATTGGGCCTTATAAGGGAGGATTGCGTTTTCATGCTTCGGTAAATCTGAGTATTCTAAAGTTTTTGGCTTATGAACAGGTATTTAAAAATAGTCTGACAACGCTTCCCATGGGCGGAGGAAAAGGGGGGTCGGATTTTAATCCCAAAGGTAAAACCGACAATGAGATTATGCGTTTCTGCCAATCGTTTATTACCGAACTGCATCGCCATATAGGTCCCGATACCGATGTTCCTGCCGGGGATATTGGGGTAGGTGGTCGCGAAATTGGCTTTATGTTTGGTCAATACAAGCGGTTGAGCAATGCCTTTACCGGAACCCTCACCGGAAAGGGATTGGGCTGGGGAGGTAGTCCTTTACGCCCCGAAGCAACCGGGTACGGAACCACCTACTTTGCGCAAGAGATGTTGGCAACCAATGGCGAGGAAATTGCAGGTAAAACAGTGGTGATTTCTGGATCGGGCAATGTGTCGCAGTATGCGGTAGAAAAAGTTACACAATTGGGTGGGAAAGTGGTTACTTTATCCGACTCCAATGGTTTCATTCATGACCCCGAGGGCATTGATGCCGAGAAGTTGGAATTTATAAAGGAGCTCAAAAATGTTATTCGCGGCAGGATCTTCGAATATGTCAAAGAATATCCTGGGGCAAAATACTTCGAAAATCAGCGGCCATGGTCGGTTCCCTGTCAGATAGCCATGCCGTGTGCCACCCAGAACGAGTTGAATGGTGACGATGCACGCACCCTCGTTTCGAATGGATGCATCTGTGTTTCGGAGGGAGCCAATATGCCTTCAACTCCCGATGCCATTCATGTCTTTCAGGGGAGTAAGATCTTGTATGCACCTGGAAAGGCGGCCAATGCAGGCGGAGTAGCCACATCAGGGCTCGAAATGACTCAAAACTCTATGCGCCTTAGCTGGACACGCGAGGAGGTTGATGCCCGCTTGCATTCCATCATGAAAAACATACATGAAACCTGCGTCAACTATGGCAAGGGGAGCGACGGTTACGTCAATTATGTGAATGGTGCCAATATAGGAGGTTTCCTTAAGGTAGCCAATGCAATGATTTCACAGGGCGTAGTGTAAACAAATTATTCTTCGGCCATCATCCCACTGTTAATCCGGCGGAATGGTGGCCGTAATAATTCAAAACACGTGTAAACGAAATGCCCTTACCCACCGCTTGTGCAATCAACTCCAAGGTAATGCAATCCATTAATTAACGCTCCTAAGGGTTTCAATGTGGAGGGACCCGTATGCCTATTCATGAAGATATTCGGTTTGTATGGAGGGAGGTGGATTTTGGATTCCCCAGTTTGTAATAAGGTTTGATCCTATAACAAATTCCAATGTTCCTCCATCTGTTGCGGATATTATCTCAATTCTTCCGCCATTATCACAATCATGTACGGGCAGTCCTGTCCCTTACTGAGGGTCTGTTTCTGGCTATCATAGCGAAACAACTCAAGGGTAAAGGTTTATTGGGTTGCTTTGTATCCTAAGCGATGAATGCCCAAGCGCAGAGGCCTAAATTCAAACTTATTGCCTACTTTTGAGGAATATGAGCTCGTGGTCGATAGATTATGTTGATTTGGGATCTGTTTAAAAGATTGTTGGGTTGGCTGTTGCTACTCCCTGTGTACCTTTACCGGTATGCCATTTCTCCATTTACGCCTTCGAGCTGTCGGCATATACCTACTTGTTCGGCTTATGCCGTTGATGCACTCAAAATACATGGGCCCTTTAAGGGGTTTAAACTTACTGCCAGTCGGTTGTCTAAATGTCATCCCTGGGGGACGAGTGGGTACGATCCGGTTCCCCCTAAAGATCAGAGGCCTAAGGCTACATCAATTTGAACCAGAAGGTAACCAGGAAGACATACAGGAACAACTTTATAGTCAATGAATTATTAACTCATTAATGATAATTTTGCAAAACAAATTGATCGTTTAACCTTATGATTCCACGTTTATACCGCTTAATATTCCTCATGGCTTTACTGGCCAGTTGTGGAACTCCTGCTCAACAGGAAAGCAGCAAGCAGGTTGTTTTGGTAAGCATTCTGCCCCAGACGACCTTTGTCAATAAAATTGCGGGCGATGATTTTAAAATCTCGCTGCTTATTCCCCATGGAGCCAATCCTACTACCTACTCACTTTTGCCTGCCCAGATGGCGGAAATTGCCTCGGCAAAGGTTTGGCTTAGGATGGGACATGTTGGTTTTGAACGCTCATGGGCCGACAAGATTCGTGAGGTGAATGGCCTTATGGAGGAAGTTGATTTGTCGGAAGGACTCGATTTGATGGGGGGGCGTATTGTTGATGGACGGCTAACTGCGGTCGATCCGCATACCTGGCTCTCTCCTGTGGCCGTAAAAGTTATGGCTGGCTCGATCTTAGACCGACTTACTCAATTAAATCCTGCAGCCTCTCAGCAATACAAAGAAGGTTATTCTGATTTTGTGAAAGAAATTGAGGAGACCGATGCCATTTTGCGATCACTGCTTGCGCCGCACGCAGGTAAGAAGTTTATTTCATTCCATCCTTCTCTCAGCTATTTTGCGCGGGATTATGGGCTCATTCAGCTTTCGATTCAACAGGGCGGTAGGGAGCCTTCTCCATCGCACATTGCAGAACTGATTGATATTGCCAGGGCAGAAAATATACGTACCATATACATTCAGAGCGAATTCGACCGTGAGCAGGTGCGAATGCTGGCTCAGGAGATTGGTGGAGATATTGTGCAGGTATGGCCGCTTAATCCTGATTGGAGCAGCAACTTGATAGATTTGGCCCGCGTGTTGAGTGAAAATTTTTAGTCGCAAACGCGATGGGTCAAACTGTAGAGGTTTTCGTTTAATATATTGACCAATGAAGCCACTCATCCATGTACACAACCTAACTTTTGCCTACGAAAGTGAACCAATCCTCGAGGAGGTTGATCTTAAAATATTTGAACAGGATTTCATCGGGGTAATTGGTCCCAATGGTGGGGGTAAGACTACGCTGCTTAAAGCCATCCTGGGGTTAATAACCCCTCGGTCGGGGAAGATCTATTTTAGAGAGGATCTACCACGCAACAAACGCCCAATTGGGTATCTGCCGCAGGTTAAACACATCGATCGTAAGTTTCCGATCACCGTTTTGGATGTTGTCCGTTCGGGGTCACTTATGCGACCAGTTCCTTTTAAAACTGCCCGTGCCGAGCGCAATGCAGCTTCTGAACTCCTCGATGAAATGGGCATCGGCGGCTTGGAACGCAAGGCAATTGGGGATTTGTCGGGCGGACAGATGCAGCGGGCTTTCTTGTGCCGTGCGCTCATAAGCGACCCAAAAGTTCTGATCCTGGATGAGCCCGATACCTTTGTCGACAACCATTTTGAATGGGAACTATACGGCAAATTGCGTGTCCTAAATGAGCGGATGGCCATTCTTCTGGTGTCGCACGATGTGGGCACCATCTCTGCTTATGTAAAAACAATTGCATGCGTTAACCGCCGATTGCACTACCACCCCTCGTCGCGAATTACCAGCGAAGACCTTAAGGTGTACAATTGTCCGTTGCAACTGTTAATCCATAGCGATGTGCCGCAGATTATACTACCAAAACATGATTGCGATGCATAGTTTTGTCGAATTGTTGGGCTACAGTTTCTTTCAGAGGGCTTTACTGGTGAGTGTTCTGGCAAGCATCTCCTGCGGTGCTATTGGAACGTACATTGTTTCGCGACGTATTGTGTTTATCAGCGGAGGTATCACCCATGCCTCATTTGGAGGAATTGGACTTGCTTTTCTCATGGGATTCAACCCATTGATTGGTGCCGCAATTTTTGCCATCGTAGCTGCCTTAGGCATTCAGTTTTTTTCGAATAGGGGAGGTATTCGCGAGGACTCTTCCATTGCCATTTGGTGGTCGTTGGGAATGGCACTTGGGATTATCTTTGTTTTCCTTACTCCCGGCTATACCCCTAATTTAATGAGTTACCTATTTGGCAATATTCTTACAGTTAGCAGGCAAGAACTATGGGCGATGTTTTTTTTAAACCTTCTGTTGGTTGGGTTTTTTTGGTTTTTCTTCAGGCAGATTCTTTACCTCGCTTTCGACGAGGAGTTTGCCAAAGCGTCGGGTATGCCAGTTACCCTATTTAACTACATCATTATTGTTCTGATTGCGGTAACGGTGGTGTTGAGCATACGGGTGGTGGGAATTATATTAATCTTGTCGATGCTTACCATTCCCCAGGCAACGGCCAACATTCTTACCAGAGATTTTCGTCTTATGGTGTTTCTTTCCACCGGTTTTGCTTTGCTGGGAAGCATCCTCGGTTTGGTCATTAGCTACTTTTTGAACATCCCTTCTGGGGCCACCATAATTTTCGTGCTGGTTGTTGTCTTTGGTCTTACCCGATTGTTAAAGCGATGACTTCCATAAAAAATTCGGTGGTTCAGATTGTTTGCCAGCACTGTAGTTTTACATTTGAACGAGACGATGTTGTGCGGCAATGCAGCAACTGCTTTGCCTGTACCGGATGTGAGATTTATCTCTGTCCGTCATGTGGCGACGAGATAGTGGTAAAGCCAATAGGAGAACCGCGGCATCGCAGCAGGCTTTCAGATGGAGAGGCTATGTGAGCCCACTAACGTTGCTGCAACTCGTTTCTAAATGTTGATCTTACCAATCTGAATCCCACGTATGATTTGGTGGTATCCTGGTATTCGTATGTCCGGGTGCCGTTTTGGAGAAAATAGGATACATCCTTAAACGATCCTCCTCTAACAACTTTTCTTTTCATTACCGGAGGGTCCTCGGGGCTGGCATTGTATTCGATCTGGGGATTGAAGTCTCCCATCATAGCGTATCCCGTTTCAAAATAGGCAGTACTGGTCCATTCTGCAACATTACCTGCCATATCGTACAATCCAAAATCGTTGGGAGGGAAGCTGCCTACCCGGTTGGTAGTTGCCCTATCGTCGCTATCGGCAATGTAATTTCCCCTGAAAGGTTTGAAATTGGCCACAAAGCAGCCTTCTTGATCGCGCACATAGTAACTACCCCATGGATACATCGATTGTAGTCTACCCCCACGGGAAGCATATTCCCACTCTGCCTCGGTGGGCAGGCGGAAATCATGGGCGGGAATATCATTCATTCTCGACCTGAATTGCTTCTGCAATTCGGTTCGCCAATGCGCAAATGCGCGTGCCTGGTTCCAAGAAACCCCAACCACGGGATAGTCGTCGAAAGCCCTGTGCGAAAAATAGTGCTTTGTAAGGGGTTCGTTGTAGGCATACGTAAAATCCCGAATCCATGCCAAGGTGTCGGGATATATCGGAACACGGTCGGAATGCAGAAATGCACTGCGTGATGTAACAGGAACCTCTGATCCATCCGAACCGATGGTAGATCCTGCGTATGATTGATTCTCAAAATCGTAGCTGTTGATACGACGGGCTGCCTGCAGAAAGTTGATCCAATGGAATTCGTAAACCAGTTTGCGGGCATCGAGTTCTTTTATGAAGGCGATTCTCTCGTAATCGGGAACAAACATATCGGAAAGAACCGACTGTATATCCGGATTGTTCCAAGGTATGGGACGTCTCCAGTTGATGACCGGACTTGGCAGCAGATTCCCTTTTATGTCTTCGGTGGTAAGGTAATCCGGATAGACTTGCCCCAGGTAGGTTCTGGCAATAGAATCGCGCACCCAATGCACAAATTGTCGATATTCGGAATTGGTAATCTCAGTGTCGTCCATCCAAAAGGCATCGACCGAAACGGTAACTGTTTTTCCATGAATGTCGGGTTCCTCACCCGATGGCCCCATGGTAAAGCTACCTCGTTGAATATGCACCATTCCGTGTGGTGGTGGTTCAAACCACTGTGAGCGGTTTCTTATCTGGCCTGCTTCGTAGATATTTCTATCTCGGCAAGCCGACAAAATCAACAGGAGAGCAAGCCATATGTAGAAACGATTTCTCACCTGTTAAACGTAGCTTATCGATGTCAATAACTCTTTTTCAAGGAAATTATCCCCCACATGCCTTGCTCCCAAACTATTATACTCGTTGAAGGGTTTCTCAATATTTGCCCTTAGGTGGTTGTGGGTGCAAACTGATTTGATGGCTGCCTTGTTGAATGTTGATATCAATATTCCCAAAGGTCCTGTTCAAAATTGAAAATCTCATCCTCTATCCGTTTCGACTCAAGCATGGCTTGTCGGCCCGATAGATACTGACTGATTAAACGGTTGTTAAACACGTTCGACTCTTGCACAATGTAGCTGTTGAAGTAGCGGTTGATGAAGAGATCGTCGTACGACATGCGACGCGAATCGCTGTATGGGTTGTAAACTTCTGAATTGGCAAGCAGTTCGCGTGCTTCGGGGTAGTATATCCAAAATACCCTGCGCCGCATAACCGGACTTTCCTCAATCTCCTCTCGGTAGAATTCCTGAATTGGACACAAACCCACAATACGCACCTGAAGCCTTGAGTTTTGCTTGTCGAAATACCACTCTTCCTTTACCATATACTGTTTGATCTGGTCTAGCCTGATTTCCCCCTCAATGGTGCGAAGTTCCATTTCTCCCGTCTCGAAATTCCGAAATTCTCCGGTACGGGCTTCTGCGCCGATTGCTTGCCTGACTTCCGCCATTGTAAGTGGTGTTTTGAAATCGTCGTCGTTGCGAGCATCATAGGCAGTAAGCTGGCCGGTCTCGACCCCCTTCATCAGCAAGGCCGATAGACTCGACATATTATCGGTGGCAGTAGTTGGGTAATAGAGTGGTTGGTTTATTTTCTCCCGAAGGTCGATTATCCGCCAAACCATTTTCGACCAGAACACATCTGCCTCCCTAATTGCGGGTAGCGGCATTGGTTTTTTCTGGGCCGTTTCCTGACGTTTGTAGGCTCCATTTATGACCTGTGCGTGGATGGCCTCTGTCGACAAGAGCATTGTCAACAGACCAACTAATCCCGAATAAATGATTCTTTTCATTTTCATAATTGTTATTCCTTAGCTCAACAGCGGTATTACCTGATTTTAAAACTTATGGGGTCGAGGTCGCGAACTGTACCATCGTCGCCGCGGGCTTTAATATTGTCTATATAGATAATGGTTCCGGTAGTGAGATTTCTGAATTGTTGTTTTTGATCGGTCGTAAACCGGTTGTTTGTTGATTTCCAGGTGTTCCAGTAACCACCGGCACCAGCAAGTGAAACATCGAATTGGGTAACTGTAAAGTTGAGGTTGAAGTCGAAATCGGGCAATACTGCTGCAATCCCGTCTTCAAGTATTAACTCTTCTCTCCTGATGTTACCCCCTCCGAGATTACCTAGCTGAGCCACTGGGTCTGGCACGCGTTTTACCCTGAAGTTCATGGTTCCCATCAAACGGTCGCTGCCACTAACCTGAGCATACACCGAGAGGGTGGTCCTTCGACCCTGTTCGTCTAAGTCGGTCGGGAATACCATATATTCACCAACCTGCTGCGTAATACGGCCATTCGACATTTCGATGCGCAGATTTTCTTTTGCAATACCGGGAACCGACACATCAACTGGGTTGGCTATCCCTTGGTAAAAGACATTCATTTTTGTGGGAGATATGGTAACACTTGGCCGCGTTACCTGATATTCCTGACTAAACGGATAGTTCCTAATGAGCCCGTCGGGGGTTCGGTAGTTAATGACGCCACTCCATCGATAGGTCCCGGGTTCATTGGCCCGCAGCCTATAGATGCCTTTCCCGTCGAGGATTGGCAATGGATTGTTGTTCACCAAAATCTGGGGATCAACAGTGGTATCGGTTGCAGCCAGGAATACCTGAGCTACGTACTCTTCTCCTTGCAAAATAATCGAGGAGTTGGCAATTACTTGAGCTCCAAGTTTATTGAATTTGAAAACGCCAGCATCGATTTGAGCATAAAGATAGGAGATGACGTTGGCTTCGGCATTTTTGACATCGATCTGCAGTTTGGATAAAATTGTAAGGATGGCTGCCAGTGGTTTGTTTTCAAAATAGTTTCTCTCCCAGGTTTTGCGCTCTCCACTCTTCAGGTTGAAGCGCGTGTCGTTTGTTTCCAGACTTTGGAGGATGGTTTCGCGCAGTTCGGGATCTTCGTCACCGATCAGTCCTGACAGGTAATCGCGAAATTCATTGATGCGACCCTTTAAAACAAGTGCCTCTTTTTGCGCAATCAAAATTTCGGACGGCGTATTCAAGTCGTCCTCTTTTTTAATAATCAGCGTATCGTTGTTTGCGGTAACAAAAGTAAACTCACTCCCATCGAGTATCATGCCGGGTCTCATGGTTCGGGTTCCCGATGCCAAAACCAATCGTTCCTTAAGTTGTGAAATGTAGATTAAAAGGCTGTCGGACGACTGTTTTACAATTTCTGCTTTATCCTTCCATTCGGCTGCACGGGCAGGATTTTCTGCATAAGCCTGATCAAACATGGCATACAGCTGGTTGTTTTTGTTGTTCACATTGTGAAGCGTCTGAATCAGACTCGAATCAACAACCCGGTATGCTTCCAGAACCTCCGATGCTACATTAAGTGCCAGCATCGCTGTTAGCACAATGTACATCATGTTGATCATCTTTTGCCGAGGGGTTTCCGGACAATTCTTAACACCCATAATTCAAGATTATTCGGTTCTGTTATTTTTTGTAGTTCATAGCGCCCAACATATTGCCATAAACAGTATTGAGTGCTTCAAGGTGTTGGTTCAATTTAACTGCATTCTCCTGATACTTCTTCATTTCATCAAGCGAAGTAGCCAGGATGTCATTCATCTTTCCAAAGTCCTCATTAAATCTTTGTCCTGCCTTAAACTGGGTTTCGGTGCCTTTTAACTGATTCTCGATGACCGAGTTAAGCGACGCCAAATTTTGATTCAACCGCGCAATACTGTCGGCGTAATCGGCAGTTTGCTCCAGTTTATGCACACTCTGGTTCATTTTCTCGGCTGCGGCTTTGTAAGTTTGAGCAAGCATACCACCTGATTCGGACAGTTTGATAGAAACTTCTTCGCCCGATTTGCTCAGTCTTTCGGCTGTTTCGACACTGGTGGCACTGATTTTACGTGAGGTGTTGTGGTAGACTTCGACCAATTCGTTCACCGATTTGTGCAATGAGGAGTTGGCCAGAGCGTTGGTTTCACTGAAGCTGTTCATTGCTTCTCCGGCGGCCTTCAGATTTCGGACATATGTGTCGGTTGCAAGGGTGGCCGAAGTGATATCGCTGATTCCTTTTGCCGTTGTATTTAAATCACTCAGACTGATATTCAGCTGAGCTATCATTTCAGGATTTAGATCTCCAGCCCCCATAAGTCCTTGGAAGCCGCTTTTTGTTGCACGTGCCGGAAGGTTGGATTCATTGCCATCAGAATCCTCGCGCAACTCTGGGTAAACCTTCGACCATTCGGGCATATCGAGAGGTGGTTCAAATGCCGACACCAAAAAGATGAAGGCTTCAGTAAGCAAACCTACGGTAAGGATGGGACCAGAGTAAGGCCAATGTTGGAGTTTGAAAAGTGCACCAATCAGCACGACGGATGCTCCCATGCTGTAGATATAGCCTGTAATGACTTTAGCGCGTTTTGTTTTTAGAAGATCTGAGAGACTCATCTGGATAGTTGTTTTGTATTGTTTAATCAGACGGATGGAGAAACCTTACGACTCCACCATTGGGTTACCCCTGATTTATAAAATCTTGGTGAAAGCTTCAGTGGCAGAGACATCATGCTGTTAAAATTGATTACCAAAGGTTGATCTGACACAGCGAAAACCGATGTATGATTTTGCCGTATCCTGATATTCATAACTTCTTGTAGATACTTGCAGAAAATAGGATACATCCTTATAAGACCCTCCTCTGGTTACTTTTCGCTTCATTACCGGGGGATCGTCGGGTAGCGCATTGTATTCGTAGTTGGGGTTCAAGTCGTTGATAAGCATATAGCCCGACTCGTCGTAGGCGGTAATGGTCCATTCGGCAACGTTGCCCGCCATATCATAGAGCCCGTAGTCATTGCTCGGATATCGACCCACCTGATTGGTGGCAAGGTGCCCGTCTTCCACATAGTTCCCCCTTAAGGGTTTGAAATTGGCCAGAAAATGTCCCTGTTCGTCCCGGGCATAATAACCACCCCAAGGGTACATCGAGAATTTACTGTTTCCGCGTGCTGCATACTCCCATTCGGTTTCGGTAGGCAAGCGGTATTCCATAAAGCCTGGCTGTCCGCGCCGGCTTTGATAATCATTTTGAATTTTGGTGCGCCAATTGGCGAAAGCGCGTGCCTGTTTCCAGGTTACGCCTACCACCGGATACTCGTCGAATCCAGGATGCCAAAAATATCGGGTTGCGTAGGGCTCATTGTAGCTATAGGTAAAGTCACGAATCCAAACGAGGGTGTCGGGGTATACATTAACCCGGTCGCGAAACAGAAAAGCCGATCTGTTTTGAACGGGGATTTCGTTTCCCTGCGGGTCAATTACACTGCCTTCGTAACGCTGGGTTTGATGGTTGAAGCTGTTGCGTCGTTGCGCCGCCTGTTGGTAATCAATCCACCAATATTCATAAAAAAGTTTTCTGGAGTCAAGCTCCTTTCTTCCCATAAATCTTTCGTTCTCAGGAATATACATATCCTGAAGCGCCATCTGGTAATCAGGATCGGTCCATCTGATTCTAACGGTCCAGTCGATTTGTGGTGGTTCGAGTGGATTGCCGCTTCTGTCTTCGGTAATGATGAATTCCGGATATTGTTCGCCCAGCATCTGCCTAGCAATCGAATCGCGCACCCATTCGATGAACTGACGATATTCGGCATTGGTAATCTCTGTATCATCCATCCAAAAGGCATCGATCGACACTGCCCGATTGGGCATAATTACACCAGTTGGATCCTGATCGCTGGAACCAATGGTCAAGGTTCCCCTGTCGATGTAAACCATTCCTGTGGGGGTCGTTTCTTTCCACTTCCCTGAACGTTTAACGCCCACCAATTCGCCGTTGCCTAGGCTGCTGGTTCCGCCGCCGGAGCAGGCAGAATTCAACAGAAAAATTCCAGCAGTGAGGCTGAATAAAGCGATGAATATTCTTTTCATAGTTTAGTAATATGCTCTTTTACAAAAACCTTATACTCTTATATTTTCGGGTTCGGTTTCGATCGAGATCAAACGCATAACCCAGAAAAACTTCGTGCGAACCGTAACCGTATCTGCCAATGGCCGATGTTACCAGGTCGAACGAGTAGCCAACACTTAAACCCGTGAACAGCTCCATTCCAACCATCAATGCCACTGCATCTCTGAGCCGGTAAGAAACTCCTCCCCACATCTGATCGTTGTAGAACAACAAGGCACTCAGATCGATTTGCCATCCTGCCAGATCGCTCTTCAGCAGAAATGAAGGCCGCACCTGAAATAACGGATCGGTAAGCCGTATATTGTAGCCGGCTGTTAGATAATAGTGCCGTGTCAGATAGGTTTCGGCCAAATCAGAGAATTTAATTCCGGGCTGATTGAGGTGGGTCACCGATATGCCTGCATAATAGTCGTTCCCCTGAAGGTATACACCTAAGCCTGCATCCAGCGCAATCTGACTTACCTCACCCTGCGGGATGGCCGGATCGGACCCTGGCTGCACATAAACACCCAACAGATCTTCGGGTACACTCCATTCTCCATTGATGCCTTTACTGAACAGCCCTAATGAAGCTCCAATCCCCAATACCCCGAAGGGCAGACTTGCTTTATACGCATAATTAAGATTGGCCAGAATGTTTTGCTCAAATCCCAGCTCGTCGCTCACAATGTTAAAGCCGATGCCACTGGGCAGGCCAAACATCTTCATAGCGCCATCGACCGAAAACACCAGCGTTTTGGGAGCCCCCGGCATGCCTGTCCATTGATAACGGTTTAACAATAAACCCTTTATGGCATCCTCGCTCCCAGCAAATCCGGGATTTACGCCCAATTTGTAAAACATGTGATTCGTAAACTGAGGATCCTGCTGCCCACGGGCAATACCGTGCGCTACAGCTATAACAATTATAAAAATTATTGCTCTCCTCATACGCAAAATCAGCAATCATCGCCGCGTCCAAAATTTAGGAGCAGCGAAACTACACTTCCCGGGGCTACGGGTTTAATTAAGCAAAGAACGCATTAAATTTTTTAATATTTTAAGTAGAGTTCGGTTTTTCTAAAGTACTTCCAGTAGATTTCAGGAATCTCACCCCTTGCAGCTGTTGCATAATCCTCCTGACTGCATCCTAAAATCCAACTGATGCCTTCCGCAGGTTGCAGCTCAATCCACCAGCGGTTCGTAACAGCCTGATGATAAAAGGTTAGGTTCTCACTCTCTTTCTCTGTTTCCACAAAGAAAGTAGAAAAATGGGTTCTATCGGATGCTGGGTCATCTGCTTTCCTGAAGGAGTGGCCTTCCATGAAGTACCATACTATCTGAGCAGCCAGTTTTGCTGTTACTCCGGAAACATCGTTTTCGGTTATTAGTCCGAACAATCCAAACACCGAAAGACGGCTGCTCAGACCTGAATAACGGCCAATCAAACATGCCTCTTCGGCTGAAAGGCCCGTGGGTGACTGAGCCCGGGTGCCTGGTGCATCACCAAACCTAATGGCCGACATATCGAAGCTTACAAAGTGACTGTTTCGAAGAAGGGGCTCAGCATTGGCTGGATTATCGCGGTAAGCACGCAACGGCATATGGTCGAATGTTTTCTCGCTCAAAAAGGCGTAATTCGATGGTGGTGAAAAGTGTGCCTGGATTCCTATTGTCTGCAAATGAAACAATTGAGGATTCTCTTGCAGCAATTTAGAAATAAAATTTGTGTCATTTGTAGCTTCGCGCCCCGATTTCAGATCAATACGGCAATCCACTGCGGTGAAGGTAAACTCGCGTAAGCCCCTGAAAGCTCTGGCAATGCCAACCGACAAGTCCTGGTCGCCTCCCAGAAAAATTGAAACGATTCCCTGTTCCCGTAAGTAGTCTGTTACGTCTCTTGCAGCAAACAATATGTCCTTTCCCGCTTTCCCTGATTTCAGGTTTCCAAGGTCAACCATCCTGAGGGCCGCAGAAAAGTTGCTGAGTTGATAGAGTGCTTTTCGCACCTGGTCAGGGGCGTGTATGTATCCCCTTTTTCTTGCACCCTTCCGGGGGCCGATACCCCAAAGCGCCAAGCTGGGTTTTTTTCTGCCGGAAAATTGGATGTTCGCCGACTGCTTTTCAAGCGTTGCGCCCAACGATTCACGATGGAGATGCTGTTCACCCTTTAGTGAATCAAAATTTACCGGGTCAAAGTAAAGCATCAAATCCATGAGCAGCAGGTTTGGGTGTTAACCACGTTATGTTTGATTTGGGGTTATTTACGTTTGCGTTTGGGAGCCTTTTCACTGGCTGCGATTATTTCCCTGCATGATTCAAGAGTAAGCTCTTCGGGCTGAATATTTTTTGGCAACTTGAAGTTCTGCTTTTTGTAGGTAAGGTAGGGACCCCACCGGCCATTCAGAATCTTGATATCAGCATCTTCTGCGAAGATTTTTATTACAGCATTCTTCTCTTTTTCCCGCTTAGCCTCAATGAGTTCAATGGCCCGGCTAAGGTCAACCTTGTAAGGGTCGTCCTCTTTTGAGAGGGAGACAAACACACTGTTGTGTCTGACATAGGGGCCAAACCTCCCTATACTTACCGTTACTTTATGGTCTTCGAAGTCCCCGAGGCTTCGGGGCATTTTAAAAAGTTCAAGTGCTTCCTCAAGGGTTATGGTTTCGAGATGCTGTCCACTCCGCAGGCTGGCAAATGTAGGTTTCTCATCATCGTTTTCGGCTGATGCGTTGCCAATTTGAGCAACCGGGCCATAACGACCAATTTTAACCATAACAACTTTACCCGTTGTAGGATCTTCCCCTAAAATACGCTCACCCTTTGTTTTTTCAGAATGTTCGAGCACATTGTTAATGGTGTTGTGGAAGGGCTTATAAAAGTCATCAATCATTTTCGACCATTCGAGATTACCCTCCGCAATTTCATCAAACTCCATCTCTACCTTTGCGGTGAAATTAAAGTCCATAATCTGAGGGAAATTCTCCACCAGAAAATCGGTTACGACCATCCCAATGTCGGTTGGAAAGAGCTTAGATTTTTCGGTTCCCGAAATTTCGCTCTTTGTTTTTTCTGTGATACCTGAATGTTTTAAAGTAAGCTGCAGATAAGAGCGCTCAACCCCTAGCCGGTCTTCCCTTACAACGTAAGCCCGGTTTTGAATGGTAGTAATGGTTGGGGCATAGGTAGAGGGCCGACCAATTCCCAGCTCCTCCAGCCGTTTTACCAGTGAAGCTTCGGTATATCGAGGTGGTCTTTGCGAAAATCTTTGAGTCGCTTCAATCTGCTTGTATGTAAGTTCATCGTTTACCCGAATCGGAGGGAGCATTTCCTCTCCGTTGCCATTTGCGATTTCATCGTCCGACGATTCCATGTATACCTTTAAAAAACCATCGAAAATGATTACTTCTCCGGAGGCGATAAATTGCTCCTTTGCTGTAGACACCGAAATGGTAACCGTAGTTTTTTCGAGCTGTGCATCGGCCATTTGCGATGCGATGGTTCTTTTCCAGATTAGGTCGTAAAGCCTCTTTTCTTGGGCTGTGCCTCCCTCTTCGGTCTTGTCCATATAGGTAGGACGGATCGCTTCGTGTGCCTCCTGCGCCCCTTTAGATTTGGTCTTATAATGGCGAATTTTAACATATTCCTCACCGTGCAACTCGGTTATCTTCTTTACCGCACTGTTGATGGCCAGTGAGGAAAGATTTACCGAGTCGGTTCGCATATAGGTAATTTTCCCAGCTTCGTACAAACGCTGTGCAACCGACATCGTTTGTGAGACCGAAAATCCAAGTTTACGGCTGGCTTCCTGCTGAAGTGTCGAAGTTGTAAAGGGTTGGGCCGGAGATCGCCGGAGGGGCTTTTGTGTAACATTTTCAACCCTGAAGGTGGCATTTTTGCATTTTTCAAGAAACGCATATGCTTCGGTGCTGCTTTCGTACCGCACCGGAAGCTCAGCCTTCAAGACCGAAATTTGTCCGTCGGCCTGATGCGCTTCGAATATGGCGGTAACTCTATAGGATGAGCTGGTTGAAAAATTGATGATTTCACGTTCGCGTTCCACAATCAATCTTACAGCCACCGATTGAACCCTGCCTGCAGATAACGACGGTTTAACTTTTTTCCACAAAACCGGCGATACCTCAAACCCAACTATTCGGTCGAGTATTCGTCGAGCCTGCTGCGCATTAACCAGATTGAGGTTTATCGATCGGGGATGTGCAATCGCCTTTTGTATGGCCTCTTTGGTTATTTCATGGAAAACGATCCGTTTGGTTTTGACCGGATCGAGGCCGAGTACTTCACTTAAGTGCCAAGCAATGGCTTCCCCCTCGCGGTCCTCGTCAGAGGCAAGCCAGATCTCACCAGCCGATTTGGCCATTTTTTTTAGGTCGGCTACCACCTTTTTCTTATCGTCCGATACAATATATTTGGGTTGGAAATTGTTGGCAATATCAATACCAAACCCTTTCTTTTCGAGGTCGCGGATATGTCCCATGCTCGAGGTTACCTTGAAATTCTCGCCCAGGAATTTCTCAATGGTTTTGGCCTTGGCCGGCGATTCAACAATGACGAGATGCTCTTGCATAGACAGAAAGCTTTTGGAAAATTTTTGCAAAGTAAAGAAAATGGATGGCGAAGTTCAAAATTTCCTTTTACATTTTTTGTTTTCTATTGTATTGAAAATGATACCTTTATTTTTAATTTGATGATCGGAAGACCTCTACACATGCAGGCTGAATCTTCCATATACGCTTAATACTGATATATTTGCATTGTCTTAACAACTGCGATAATATGGACAATAGTACCTTAAAATATACAAAGGAAATCAAAATTCTGTGGGGAATTGTAGTGGGTGGATTGTTCTCATTGGTTGTACTGTTCTACCTTATTGCGATCGGAAAGCTTGGTTTTATGCCTACTTTCGAGGATCTCGAGAACTCCGAAGCCATTTTAGCATCTCAGGTAATTTCGGCCGATCAGAAGGTAATGGGTGCTTTTTTCCTGGAAAACAGAACTTATGTGGGATACGAGGAGTTGCCCTCCCATCTGATTACGGCCCTAATTTCGACAGAGGATGTTCGCTTCTTCAAACATTCGGGCATCGATTTCAGGGGACTACTGCGGGTAGTAAAGGGAATAGTTACAGGCGATTCCAGTTCAGGGGGTGGTAGTACCATCTCTCAGCAGCTGGCCAAGATGCTGTTTCCTCGCGAAAATTTTTCTGGTCCGGTTAGAATGACCATCCGAAAGTTTCGCGAATGGATCATTGCGGTAAAATTAGAAAGAAGTTACACCAAGGAGGAGATACTGATGATGTATCTCAATAAATATGACTTTTTAAATCTGGCCGTGGGCATTAAAACGGCCTCGAATGTATACTTCAATTGCGAACCAGATTCCCTGCATTTGCATCAGGCTGCAATGCTGGTAGGGATGGCCAAAAACAGTTCGCTTTACAACCCTCTTCGGAGGGAACAGCTTACCTTGCAGCGCAGAAACGTTGTGTTGAGCCAGATGCTTAAATACGGACACCTTACCCGTGCCGAATTCGACTCGGTAAAAGTATTGCCGCTGGATCTCGATTACCGGAAGGTCGATTTTAAAAGGGGATTGGCTACCTATCTTAGGGAGTATCTTCGGCTTACGATAACTGCTCCTGAGCCCGATCGATCGCGATATGCTGCCTGGCAAGCTCAGAAATTTTCGGAAGATTCTTTGGAATGGGCTAACAATCCTTTGTTTGGATGGATAGCCAAGAACAGAAAACCAGATGGTTCACGATACGATTTATACCGCGATGGTTTAAAAATTTATACCACCATCGATTCCCGAATGCAGACGTATGCCGAGGATGCAGTGGCCAAACACCTGAGCGAAAATCTTCAGCCGCTTTTCGATAGGCGGGTTGGGTCGCTCCGAAATCCGCCGTTTAGCAACAATATGACGGCCGTAGAGTCGGATGAACTGATTGACAGGTCCATCCGGCAAACCGAACGCCACCGGGTATTGCGCGAGGAGGGTAAAAGCTGGTCAGAGATTAGAAGCGAATTCAGTAAACCGGTCGAAATGACCATCTTCTCCTGGAAAGGAGATATCGATACCATTATGTCGCCCATCGACTCGATCAAGTGGTACCTTCGCTATTTCCGGTCGTCGTTTATGGCCATGGAGAATGGTTCGGGACAAGTAAAGGCATATGTGGGCGGGCCAAGCTACGAATACTTTATGTACGATATGGTTAAGGGTGGGAAAAGGCAGGTTGGCTCAACTGTTAAGCCGTTTCTTTACACACTGGCCATGCAGAATGGCCTAACCCCCTGCACGAAGGTACCCTTCGTCAGGCAGCAGTTTATTCTTTGGGACGGATCTATCTGGGAACCCCGCGATGCCAGCGATGACCCTGAAAATTACGGCACCATGGTTACCCTCAAGTGGGGGCTGGCCAACTCGAAGAATATGATTTCAGCCTGGGTAATGAAACAGTTTAATGCCGAGGCGGTGAGGGAGGTGATGCGCAAGCTGGGGGTCTATTCTCCAATCGATGCTGTGCCATCTATGTTTCTGGGAACCAGCGATATAACCTTGTATGAAATGGTAGGGGCCTTTTCGACCTATGCCAACAACGGAGTTTATGTAAAGCCCTATTTTGTTACCCATATTGAAGATCGGTATGGGAACGTGGTAGCGCGGTTTCTTCCTCAGCGTTATGAGGCCATCGACGAAAATACTGCCTATCTCATGGTCAACCTCATGCAAGGGGTGGTAGATGGCGGAACCGGAACGCGCCTTCGCAACCGCGAGGGTTACGGTCGTTTCCGGATGCCCATCGCCGGAAAAACCGGGACTACCCAGAACCATTCCGATGGGTGGTTTATTGGCGCAACGCCGGAACTTACCGCAGGTGTTTGGACTGGGGCCGATTTGCGCAGCATACACTTTGCCGACATCTCTACAGGGCAAGGCGCCAATATGGCCTTGCCGGTTTGGGGCTATTTTATGAGAAGTGTGCTAAACGATTCTACATTGAGATATACCGAGGATGTCAGTTTTGTTCGGCCAGCCGGATTTAATGTCAATTTGAATTGCGACTTGGAGGATCCGGTTAGGAGCAGAAACCTAGAGGGTGACGACTTTTTTTAATACAATGTAAGGCGTTTCTAAAATTGAAGTCGCACGGATTGTACTCGGGTTGTCTAATTGCTTATGAATTCCTGATAGCGATTGAGTTTAGTCAGGCCTGTCCTCCCTTTACCAATTCGCGTGTTGACAACAAACCACAGGCAGCGTAAATGTCTTGTCCGCGCGATGCTCTAATGGTGGTTAAAATACCTCTTTCGTTCAAGCGATCCTTAAATTCGGCAATGACCGATTCGCTGCTGCCTCTGAGAGGCGTTCCGGGTATGGGGTGAAACCGAATGAGGTTGATTCGGCAGCGCAAGCCTCCCAGCAAACGCACCAGCTCACCGATATGACGTGGGGTGTCGTTTACTCCCTCGAACATGATGTACTCAAAAGAAACCCTGCGTTGTCGGCCCATATCCCATTGTCTAATTTCTCCTATAACTTCATCAATGGGATAAGCCACCTGTACTGGCATAAGATTGCGCCGTTCGTCATCGAAAGGGGTATGCAGGCTAACTGCCAGATGCGCTTCGCTGTTTTCTAAAAAGTGCATCATTCCGGGTAAAATTCCAATCGTTGATACGGTAATGCGGCGTGGACTCATTGCATAGCCCCACTCGGCTGTTAGAATCCTGAGACTTTTCATCACTTCATCAAGGTTGTCAAAAGGTTCGCCCATCCCCATGTAAACAATGTTCGAAACATTGCCAGCTTCCTCGATGCTGCGAATTTGGTTCACAATCTCACCGGCACTCAATTGTCCCTGGAAACCCTGTTTGCCAGTCATGCAAAACAGACATCCCATTTTGCATCCCACCTGAGAGCTTACGCAAACCGTAATGCGATCGGCCTCCGGTATCATTGCCGTTTCGATGTATTTTCCCTCAGGCGTAACAAATAGATATTTGCGCGTACCATCGGCACTGGTTTGTACTTTTACTGGCGGGGCAACGCCTACGGTATATTGCTCTGCAAGCAGGGCACGTGCTTTTTTCGATAAATTGGTCATTTCGTCGAACGTGGATACGTTCTGCTTGTAAAGCCATTCAGTTAGCTGCCGGGCTGTGAAAGCGGGCAAACCCAGTCCAACCACAATCTCCTTCAACGCTTCAAGCGATTGGCCAAAAAGTGCGTGCTGCATAGTCTATATTTAAAAGGGCATTGCAGAACTTTGCTGGCTGATGATTAGGGTAGCGACCTCAGAAATAAATCTCGGCGAGAATATCCCCATAAGGCACCCCTCTTTCTATCAACAAGTCGCGGACCTCCACTACCATAAGTGCTTTGCCGCAAAGGTAGTATTTATTGTTGGGAGGTAATGATGGTTCATTTTTCAGGAAATCGGTTACCCGGCCGTGATAAACGTTGCAGGCCGATTCCTGGGAACAGCAACGCACATAGCGGTCGCCCATGGCCCAGTCGAGCTCATCTTCAAAATAAAATTGGGAAAGCTTTCGCACACCATGTATCAATCGTTTGTTCTCTCCCAGCCCCGATTGAAACATGGCGTAGAATGGGGCAAGTCCTGTGCCTGTAGCTATCCACCAGGCCCGTTCCTTACAAGTACGGAAGCTGCCATACGGTTTTGAAACCAGCAATTTATCGCCCGGTATGGCGGCTGAGAGCCGAGGTGTTAGCAATCCATCTTCCTTGACATTGAAAAGTACCCGCATTTCGGGATCGCTATTGCTGCTGCAAATGCTGTAGATCCTTGGCGGAATGTCGGGAGCAAGGGTTATTTTAACTACCTGCCCCGGAACAAAATCGTGCGTTCTTTGCCACGAAATAACAAAAACACCTTCCGAAATCTCCTGAATGCCGGAGAGTGTTATCTTTTCAAGATGATCGGTCTGATGCACTGGCAGTTTTCTCATGATGTTGGTTTTGTGGTTGACCCTTTTCGGATTGCTACCCTGCTAAAGGGGAGAATTACAATATTACAGCAGATTTAAAT
>CAYGIQ010000002.1:0-45252 GCA_964349885.1 uncultured Prolixibacteraceae bacterium
TTTTTAACCCCAGGCATATCAAGAGATACAAAAAGTTTATCTTCTGCAAATTAGTCGTTTTTCGATTACCGATATTCAACTCTTTCATCAAAAAAATATGCTATTTTAACTGCGTCTAACAAAAACGGTCTTTTTAATACTGTTTTTCTATTTAAACCATTAAGCAAACCCTTACTGCCATGCCTCGTACCTACAAATCCTGTTTCTGGGGAGTATTGCTCCTAATGCTCATTGTTTCTTGCCAAAGTCCTACCGGACAATATCCGGAAGGAGCCATAACCCGATTTGCCGACCTAGAACGCGAATTCCTGGCGCCACCTTCAGCCTATGGCACCATACCCTTCTTTGTTCTGAACGAAATTACCACTCCCGAAGGAATTGCCAGCAGGCTGGAAGATTTTAAAGCCAAAGGTTGTGGCGGTGTTATCTTTCACCCTCGTCCCGGATTGGTGACCGAGTATGTCTCAGACGAATGGTACGAACTCTTCAGGTTTGCAGTAGACAAGGGAAAAGAGCTGGGGATGGAGGTCTGGATATACGATGAGAACTCCTATCCAAGCGGTTTTGCCGGAGGTCATGTGCCGGCACAAATGCCCGAATCGTACAATCAGGGTCAGGGTCTGACGCCCGAAGATGCCACAACGGTTCCTGCCGACTACGATAAATACTATATGATTTTGAAAAAAACCGGTGAACATTTTACCGATGTTACCCAAGATGCTGCCAGTGAAGTGGGTCAAGCCGGCCAATACATTCTGCTTACCAAAACTTTTTACCGCGTTTCAGGCTGGTTTGGGGGATTCTCCTATGTGGATATGCTCTATCCTGGGGTGACCGAAAAGTTTATCGAAGTAACCATGCCAGGGTATGAAAAGGTAGCAGGTGATGAATTTGGGAAGAGCGTTCCGGGGCTTTTCACCGACGAACCTGAGATTAATACTCCCGGCGGCATCCGCTGGACACCAGACCTTTTTGAAGTTTTCGAATCCCATTGGGGTTATGACCTGATTCCAATGCTTCCATCGCTATGGTCAGAAGAAGGCGATTGGAAGCGGGTTCGACACAACTATACGCAAACCCTTTTGCGCTTGTTCATCGAACGCTACTCGATTCCCATGAGTGAATACCTTGCTTCGAAGAACCTCAAATTTACCGGACATTATTGGGAACATGGATGGCCTTCGATGCGACTTGGCGGCGACAATATGGCCATGTATGCCTACCACGACCTGCCCGGAATCGATATGCTCTTCAACCAATTTAACGAAGTATCGCCCAATGCTCAGTTTGGAAACATCAGAGCGGTGAAGGAACTGGCCAGTGTGGCCAACCAATTTGGACGCCACCGCACCCTTAGCGAAACCTATGGAGGTGCTGGCTGGGAGATTACCTTCCGCGATTTGAAAAGGCTTGGCGACTGGGAATATGCACTGGGTGTAAATCTTATGAACCAGCACCTTTCCTACTACTCCATAGCAGGTGCCAGAAAATACGATTACCCTCCTTCGTTTGCCGAACACAATCCGTGGTGGAAAAGTTATGGCTATCTTAACCACTATTATGCGCGACTTTCCCTGGCCCTCTCTTCAGGTCGTCAGGAAAATTCCATACTGGTAATCGAACCTACCACCTCAGCATGGCTTTATGACTCCTATCTTCCGTATGGTCGCAATGCGCAATTCACTGTTATTGGCACTGGTTTTCAGGCTTTTGTTACCCACCTCGAAAAGAGCAAGGTTGAGTATGATCTGGGCTCCGAAAACATCATCCACAACCACGGATCTGTCGATAAAGGAAAATTCACAGTTGGCCGTAGCGCCTATTCTGTGGTGGTGATTCCTCCCGATACCGAGTCCCTTGACCAGACTACTTTCGAACTACTGAAAACATTCCTCCAAGCAGGCGGAAAGGTGGTAACGTTTTCTACTCCCGACAGAATTGACGGGGCTTTAAACGACGACATACAGCAGTTTTTTGCATCAGCACCCGCCAATCTAATTGCAGGCGATGCCGAAGATATTGACGCTTCATCCATTCATTTGCAAAGCGCAACCGTCAGATTTGAAATGAACCCAGGCGGCAACCTTTATCACCATAGAAGGGTTTTGGAGGATGGTCAGGTTATCTTCTTAGCCAATTCCAGCATGGAAGAGATTGCAAGCGGACAAATCATCACCCGCGGTGCAAAGGTTTTGGCTATGAACGCTTTTACCGGCGAAATTTTTGAATATCCCGCAACCGGCGACGGGAAAGCCATCAGATTCGAATACGCTTTGCCTCCCGCAGAAAGTCTCCTCCTTTTTGTAGCATCGCGATCGTCAGGCAAATACCCTGCCCTTCCGGTTAAATCCGAAATGGAAATGGTATTTCCAATGGGCGAAACCATCATTTCTGCCGACTGGCCCAATGTGCTGCCCATCGACTTCGTGGATCTTGAAATTCAGGGTAAAAATTTGCGCGCACTGCATACCTATACAGCTGCCACCGAAGTATTCAAGGCCTATGGATTTGCCGAGGGCAACCCTTGGAGCCATCAGGTTCAATACCGGACTACCATACTCGACAAGGGCGATTTTGATGCCGAAAGTGGTTTTTCTGCCACCTACCAGTTTACCATAGGGTCCGACTTCGACTTCAGCGGAATGCAGGCAGTGGTAGAACGACCCCACCTCTACCGAATTGCTTTTAACGGCACAGAATTGTCGCCTATTGCAGGTGAGCAATGGATCGACGAATCGTTCGGTAAATTCGACATTGGAAACCTGGTTAAAGCTGGCGAGAACAGACTCACCCTTACCGCCAAACCCATGCACATCCATGCCGAAATTGAACCGGTTTATCTGCTGGGCAACTTCTCGGTTAAGCCGGCTCCCCGGGGTTGGACCGTAGAAGCCCCCGTTGAACAGCTCACAACTGGAAGCTGGAAGTCGCAGGGCTATCCATTCTATGCTTGGGATATTAGCTATTCGAAACAGTTCGACATATCCAATACCGACCAAGAATTTGCGGTAGCTCTGGGCAAATGGGAAGGAACCGTTGCCGAAGTGTATGTCAATGGCAGCCATGCCGGCACCATAGCCCTCAGAAGCGACGAGGTAATTGTAACACCTTGGATTACTCCGGGCACAAACAGCGTAGAGGTCAAAATAACCGGTAGCCTTAAGAATACACTGGGGCCTCATCACAACAATCCGGCTCCCGGACTTACCAGCCCGTGGACCTGGAGGAATGTCACCAGTCAGGCACCAGGCGAAGCCTATCAGCTTCTTGACTATGGACTAATGACCGATTTCTACCTCAAGGAGGGTGGTGCCCGGTAGTTGTAAGTACTATAATTCGCGGTAAAAGAGATCCCGGGCTTCGATTATCATACCGGGATTGTGCCCTTGAATGGCAAAATGACCTTTTGTGTATTCACTGTCGGAGTGTGTCATCACCTTTTTACCGTTGATCCAGAAAGTGATGTTCGGACCCTGTGCCCTGATTCGGTAATCGAACCACTCACCATCTTTGGTGAGCAGGCGCGATGCCTTGCCGGTAGGTGTTCCTGGTTTCCAAAGCCATCCGGTATATGCATCCTGATTGTGACAGATTTGGGCTTCATATCCTCGTGGATAGCCATCGGGGTTGTTCTCGGGAGGATTGGCCCGAAAGTAGAGTCCGCTGTTGCTCTTCTGTTCAAGGTCGGTTATCCGAAATTTCCCCTTGACTTCGAAATCGGTGGCGGTGGCCTCGGTGTAGATGTGCCCCATGCCCCCCATGCCAACCAGTATGCCATTGCTAACCGACCACTCGGCCTTGCCTCTTACAAACCAGCCATCAAGATTTTGTCCGTTGAAGAGCGAAGTCCATTTCGATTTTGCACTGCCACCTAAAGGCAACAAAAGCATGCCCAACAGGGCAATAAGAACCATTTTTTTCATGTGTCGTTTTTTATAGGTTTAATTGATTAGCTCAACCAGATGTAGAGGAAGATGGTTGCCAGCGACAAAATAGCTAGGTGCAACCTCCAGTCGGTAATCCCTCTAAAGGGGGCAATGCCACCTTGGTAATTGATGGTGGTCTTTTCGAGTTTGGCAGGATCGGTTTTCTCCGTAAACATCGACACCCCAAACAGCACCCCGGTAATGATGATTTCGGCCCATAGACCGCGGTATCCAAAGTTGAAGGTAAGTTTATGGTGCAAAAATGGGAAGATCTGTTTCCCGGTTTCGGGCCCCAGCAGCTGATCGGTAACGAAGATGGTGGCCAGAACAATCCCTACCAACACCGAAGCTATTGCGCCTTTTAGGGTTACCCGTTTGCTGACGATACCAAAAAAGATGGCAGGAAAAACGGGGATTACCAGATAAGCGGTAATGGTTTGCAAATATTTGTACAAACCTTCTTCGTTTTTATATACCAGCCATGTGGCCCCAATACCCAGCAGGGTAACCACCACAATGACCATACGCCCAAAAGCTACCTGACGTTTTTCGGGCACCAAAGGGTTGAACTCAAGAATAAAGTCGCGCACTACCAGTGTCGACACCGAATTCAGAACCGCAATAAGAGAGGTTATAAGAGCTGCCATAAGGGAAGCCAGCATCAGACCTCGAAAACCGGCTGGCAGCAGCTTGTTCAACAACAAAACAAAAGTTTGTTTGGTCTCCTCTCCCTGCAATTCGCCGGGGAATAGAGCAAAGGCTATCACTCCCGGAAGGGCAAACAGAAACACCGGAAGCAGTTTCAACGAAACGGCGAACATGGCACCCCAGCGGGCATGATCGAGGTTTTTGGCGGCCAGGGTACGCTGTACATTTACCTGATCGATTCCCCAATAGAAAATTCCGGCATAGAACGCTGTTGCCAGAATGCCCCAGAAGGGATAAACCGGATCATCGTAGGGTTTGGCAATCGACATCATATCTGGAGCCTTTTCCATAAGGCCGCCCCAGCCACCTACCTGATCGAGACCAATAAACAGCATAATGGCCGAACCGAAGATCAAAATTACGACCTGGATTACATCGGTATAGGCTACGGCTGTAAAGCCGCCTAGGATGGTAAAAATAGCCACTGCAATACCAATGTAAATAACGGTCGACATCACATTCCAACCCATTATACTGTTCATTACCAGTGCTCCGGCGAATAGGGTAAAGGCGAGTTTGGTCATAACGCTTATTACCAGCATCAAACCCGAAAAAAAGGTGCGGGCATGGCGGTTGTATCTAATTTGCAAAAACTCGGGAATGGTGTAGATCTTATTTTTCATGTAATAGGGAAAAAGAATCGCACTGGCGAATCCCAAGGTAATGGCAGTAGTGAGTTCCACCGATCCAGCCGACAAGCCATAGCGGTATGAGTCGCCCGAAAGACCCACCAGATGTTCGGCACCGATATTGGTGGCAAACAAAGAGGCGCCAACAACAGGCCATTTAATAGAACGGCCTCCCAGAAAGAAATTGGTACTGTTCTGGCCTGCCTTTTTGCGGTAAGCCATATAGAGCCCAAACGACAAACTTCCGATCATCACTACCGAGAGTACGACCCAATCGAGGTTGGTTAAGGTTAAATTCATAATGATTGTTTAGGATTGTATATTGGTTACAGGATATGCAGAAAACGTTTACATTTTTTCGGTAAGTGCATTCATTCTGGTTATGCTTTGAATCATAGATCGGACGGTATGGTAGTTAATTTTCCAGGAGTGGCCCATATGGGTCCAGATGGGTTCCCCCCTTCTGGTCAGCAGTGGATACCACTCGCCCACCCCTTTATTGATGACCTTATCGAACACAAAACGGTGTACGTTTTTATAGGCATCTAGGTATTTACGTTCGCCAAACAGATCTACAGCATCGAGAAGTCCTATCAAAACCTCAGCTTGCTGCCAAAACTCCTTTTCCCTGTCGTAGACACCGCCCGAATGGGGCCCTTCAACAAAAACGCCCCCAAACTCCTCATCGATTCCATGGTCGATGGTATGGTTGTAAATGGTTCTAAACAATTCCAGATAAGGTTGCCGATCCTTTTTCAGAATGGTTAAGGCATGCAGCAGCAACCAGGCAAATTCGGCATTGTGACCATAACAGGTGTTGTCGGTGGCATTTCCCTTTTGTCCCTCTTCCGAAAACCTATCCCACCCCCAGATGATGTCGAATTTTATTTGCGGAGCAACGGACCAGTCGCCAAAAAACTGCGGAATACCGGTTTTGTATTTGGGGTGAATAATACGGTTTAACAAGATCTCCATAACTTCAAGAAGCTTCCTGCGATGCACCTCTTTTCCGGTAGCTTCGTACAGCGTAGTAAATGCCTCCATGAGATGCATATGCACATCGAGGGTTTTCCGATCGCCGCCTTTACTGCCGGGCCCACAAAGGGTCCAGTCGCGCTGCAACATTTCCCAATATCCTCCAAACATGGTGTCGGCACAATATTTCTGAAGCAGGTCGAAAACCTTTTCGGCATACTCCACTCCCCTGTTATCGCCGGTGGCCAGAGTGTATTCACTCAATGCGTAGATCGCAAAACTGTGTCCATAAATGATTTTCTGATCGATCTTTACCTCACCCTTTCGGTTAAGCATCCAGTAAAAACCTCCATTTTGATGATCCCACATTTTGTTGAGGATAAAATCGGCACCATGTCGCGCCAATGAAGCATACGATCCTTCGCCATACCCAGCACGATGGGCCGATGCAATGGTATAGAGGCATCGTGTTTGGGCAATAAGTGATTTCTCATCCTCTCCGGTATCGTTGCCCTGTTCATCGAAATGGGTAATGTAGCCACCGTGAAGATCGTCGCGCATTCTGCTGGTCCAGAAAGGCAAAAGCTCTTTTGTTAAGTGGAACTCGGCTTCGCTTCTAAGCTGTATAATTTCGTTCAGGTTCATATTAATTCTCAATAGTTTTCCAAAAACAATAATTTACAAACGGTTACGACAATTCCTGATAGAGGGCAAGCAGAAAATCGCGGTTGTCGGCCGATAGATAATGCATCTCACCCCCCATACGGTTAAAGGTTTTACAATACCGGAGATAGTAGGCTGGATTATCTTGAGGAGGTTCACCATTCTTTGCCCAATCCCAATCAGCCTTTGCCAGATCCACCACCAGCATAAAATGGTTATCGATGTGACCACCCTGCTGAATTTCGAGATTTTGCGACATGGAGAGGGCCTTTTCAAAAATCATGGGCGACATAACCGCCGACCCAATCGACATATAAACACCATTCTCCAGTCTGGCAACACTCTGGGTAAAGCTCAGAAAATCGTTAAGTGCTGTGCGTCCGAGCGCAGCTCCATGGTTCATTGGGTGGTTGTAGATGATATCGTGGCCTATCATGGGATGACCTGTAAATGGTATCCCCAGCGCATAGGCCTTCCCTTGGGCCGAATAGGCCTTGAAGGGATGGGGCACCGACATAAAACCAGCAGGAAGTTCAAACCGTTGGATCACCGAAAGGAGGTCGAGGGCAGCAGCTGCCCGATCGGGATGAACGGGAGAATTTTCGCGCGAAAAATCAAGTATTTGGCTCGATGAAGGGATATCGAGCCCTTCGCGATGGATCATCTTGCCTACCGATTCCCCATATCCCAAACCTTCGAAAGCGCCCACGATCAGGGCAAGATTGATGTAGTATCCGGTTTCGTTCCAGATACCGAACTGTCCGTGGTGTACATTTTCGCGTACATCCTCGCTCGACAATCCCTGAAAGGCAAATTCCCAGTCGTGAATGATTCCGGCACCATTGGTGGCGAGGTGGGTAATCCAACCCTCTTCCATCAGTCGAATCAAGGTAGGCGACATCCCATTTTTGATGGTATGGGCACCAAAGGCCAGCATAACTGAGCGTTGTTGAGCACGGGCCTTGCGAATGCGTTCGGCAGTAACGGCCACAAGGGCCTTTCCCCTGTCGCCTAGGTTCTGTGGTGGCTGATCGGGGGCAATCTGATCGCGCTCGATGTTCACCTTGTTTTTACGCTCCCGCAGACTTAATATTTTCAACCTGCTTCGATCGAAGGATGCATGTGGCATGGCCGTTGCGTTAAATGTTGAGGTATTTAAGAAGCGCTGACAATTGCGTGAAATCGGATACTACAAGGTCGGCACCTGCCTGAATAAGGCGGGTACGCTTTTGAATATTCAGTCCGTACCGTTTGATTTCGTTACTGGCTACCCCCACGGAAATTCCACCGCGCTTCCGTGTTTCCCTGATTTCCACCGGACCATCGCCAAAAGTAACAACCCGGCCATGGCCTGAGGTGCCGATGGTGTCGAGAATCTTATCGAGCACCTCCTTTTTGGCCTCGCGGGTAACATCGCCTACTGCTCCGAATATTCGGCCGGCAAACAAAGCGTCGTACCCCAGCAGACTGGCTTCATGTTCTACATCGGCCTGGTCGGTGCCACTTGCAAGGTAGAGCTTTACCCCGGCAATATGGAGTGCATGCAGGAGCTCTACACTGTTCTTAACCGTAACATCGGTGAGCGTTAACTCACCCCTTTCGAACTTCCTTTCACGCTCGCGCACCATGTCCAGCAAGGCCTCATTATAGATGGCCTTGTAACCAAATTCATCCAGAATATCCGGTTCAGCTACAATGCCAAATTCCCTTATTAGCTGTATAAGTCCCTGCATTTGAACAAGCGTCTGAATTCCGGTGGTCTTATCGATGAATTCATGTACCCGTTTTCTGACCTTACTGAACAACTCCTCCCCGGCAGTATTGTATTGTTTTCCAAGGATCGCCTTCATCATGACTGGAGTCATTATCAGCTCCCAGCCCTCGCGAAGGGTAGAGATGGTGCCATCGTGGTCGAATATCGCATGGGTGATAGGCGCTTCAGGATCGAGAACCCTTACCACCTCAATTTCGGTATGTGGATGGTACATAGCCCGGCGCAGGTCGGCAGCCAGCTCGGGTTCATAAATAAAATCGGGATCCGCACCCAAAGCGAGGATCTCTTCGGGTGTAGCAGTGCCACACTGAAACAATTTCTGAACGGTAACCCCTGCGGTATAGGCACCTATGGTTGCAGCAACATCCATGGGGTAGCGCGCTGCCAAGGCAGAAGCCACACCCGCCAGATAGCTGTCGCCTGCTCCCACGGTATCAATGCGCGAAAGAATCATTAGTCCGGGAAGCTCTGCCACTCCTTGGTGGTCGATAAACATTGACCCCCTGCTTCCACGTGTTATGTAAAGGGGTTTTTCATATTTTTTATAGAGCAGCTCTGCGGCCTTCCTAACCTCCTCAGCTGTTAGTGCTGCCAGCCTATCACTATCCATGCCGCACAAACGGGCAGCCTCATCGTCGTTCATTTTACGCCATGCGCCCGGATACTCGTCGCCGTAGTTTCGGCTGTCGACAATAAAAATCTTATCTGGAAATATCGCCATCACTTCAGCCAACTGGTTCCTGAAATATGGGGTATGGATCCCAGACATAACCTGTTGGTTGATGATGATGAGATCGACTAGGGGAATGGTTTGCCGGAAGTTTTCGATGAGTCTGTCGGCAGTTTCAACCGACAATAGGTTGAAATTTCCAAAATCAATCCGATTGCTTTCGGTATCGCCCAGGTAGGGCTTGGCATACACATGGGTATACCATTCTTCCTCTTGGACCTGCAGGTGATCGGTATTGATACCGCTTTGCTGCATAATTCTGACCATTTCGCGGCCAAATGGATCGGTTCCAATCACTCCAAAAGCCCTTATCTCCTTTACCCCTAAAGCAGCCAGGTTGTTGGTTACGTTCCCGGCACCCCCTGGCGAATAGGCTTGCCTTGCCACCGGACGGGTCATCAAACCGGTCTCGACCGACAATTCGCTTTTTGATTCGTCGACAAACCAGTAGGCGTCGAGGCAAAAATCGCCAATTACGGCAATCCTTGCCTGAGCTATGTCGTTTAGTATCTTTTTTAGTTTCTCAAGCTTCATTGTCTTGGTATTAATTCTGTCAAAAATGGGAATTACTATCTCTTAAGGGCATAAACTCCGGCAAATACCAGATAAACCATACAGACCACCAGTACCAGAAAACTGGCCACCACTCCGAATTGGGTGCTAACAGCCCCCATTACAGGAGGTATAAAGGCTCCTCCCGAAACTGCCATAATAAGAAGTCCTGAAATTTCATTGGCTCTTCCGGGCATCTTTTCAACTGAAATTGCAAAAATGAGGGGGAAAAGATTGGCCGAACCCAGACCCGTCATAAAAATAGCAATCCGGGCCACGAGAAGAGAGGGGGCAAATACGAGAACCAGCAAACTCCCCAAGGCCAGTAGAGCAGTCCCTAACAGAAAAGCCCTTGCCGGAAACCAGTTGAGCAACACCGCCCCCGAAAAGCGCCCAATCATAAGTGCCGTAAAATAGAGACTTATGCCCAGCGAAGCCTGCTCGAGATTGAGACCATGCTGGAGCACCAAGAAATTGGCGATGTTCGAATTCATCCCCACATCGGATCCTACCAGCATAAAAATCCCCACCGCCATAACAGCTATAAAAGGGTTCTTCAGCAAACTAAAACAGGAGCGGAAGGTAGCCAACTGCTCGGTAGATCGGCTCTCTTCAATTTTGGTCAGAAAAAGCCACAACACGGCCAGGAAGGAGGTGACTGCATACACGGCAAATACCAGCTTCCAATTGCCAAAAAATGCTGCCATGGCGGTGGTAATAATCGGCCCCAAAAGAGAACTGATTGCTTTAACAAACTGGGAGAGGCTCATGTAACTCGAGAACTTTGACCCGGCTACATCGTGCAACAGCGGATTGGCCGAAACCTGTACAATGGTATTGCCGACCCCCAGCACAATGAAGGCTACCAGCATGGTTGGGAAAGAATACCAAAGAAAGGGTATTACCATGCCAACACCTGTGAGCAACATACCAATATTGAGCATGTTGCGTTTACCATACCTATCCTGAAGCAGCCCGGCCGGTACCGACATCAGAAAGAACCAAATCAACGCCATGGAAGGTAAAAACTGAGCTACTGAGTCGGTCAGTCCAAAATCATTTTTGATGTAGCCGGTAGCCACACCTACTATGTCGACAAATCCCATCACCAAAAAAGAGAGGAAGACAGGAAGTGTTTTCTGAAGGCCGGGATTGGTGTTCTTCACAATGTTATAATTTTAGTTAGTAACTGAATTTATTGGTTGAAATTTCCGAAAAAATGATGTTCCACTATCAGCGCTAGAGTATGATAAACGGGTAAATGAAGCTCCTGCACCAAAAAGGTGCGTGTTTCAGGCACATTGATTAAAACATTGCAGTAGGTTTTCAAGCGTCCACCCGTTGCGCCGGTAAGACCAATAACCTGCATACCTTTGGCACGTGCAGTGATGGCGGCATCGAGAATATTCTGACTGTTTCCGCTGGTGGTAAGTGCCAATAAGATATCGCCAGGCAAACCATAGCCCATTACCTGTTGGGCAAAAATCAGTGCGGGGTCGCTATCGTTGGCTACTGCAGTAAGCAGCGAAGTGTGGGCATTAAGCGCTATAGCCGGAAGAGCAGCCTGAAGTTTTCCTGCCAGATGCTCCCCCCTTTCGGGAGCGATTCCCAACAGCAGCTCCTTCCAACTGCCATCCAAGGGTCGGTGGCTTTCAAATCCTTTCATCAACTCGCCCACAATGTGCTCGGCATCGGCTGCGCTTCCGCCATTGCCGCAAACAAGGAGTTTATGCCCCCCGGAGAAACAACCGATAAGCGCTTCTCCAGCAGCAGCGACAGAACTTTGCACCGCAACAAGGGCAGGATGCCGACGTGTCATCTCTTCTAAAAAAATATTGCTGTTCTCCATAGGTCTGTATTAAAATTTATCCTCATAAATGGCCACACAAAGGGCAGCATAATCGCCTATTGCATCGCCCAGCTCAGCAGGCTTGATCGCACAAACTCCAAGGGCAGCCGGAATGGCCTCCCGCTTCAAAACTTCTTCTACAAATGGATTGAAGAGTGCCGTATTGCGGGCGTAAATACTCCCAATTACAATGCATTGCGGATTCAAAATGTCGATAAGTATTGCCAACCCCATACCCAGATAACGTGCAGAGATGCCGATAATTTCGAGGGCAACCGCATCCCCCTCCTGCGCTGCAAGTGCAACCTGACGGGCATCGAGTGAATTGACCGAGGCAAGATCGGGGCAGAACCCAACACTTTCGTTGAGATTCAATTTTTCCGTCACAATACGTTTTGCCAACTGAGCAATACCACCTCCACTGCAAAAACCTTCGAACGAACCGGCTTTTCCAAAGCCCACTGGACCATCGGGTGCCAGCCGGATATGGCCAACTTCGCCACCGAGATCATTGGTGCCGCTGTAGAGTCTATTGTTCAGAATTAAGCCCGAGCCCATACCTGTTCCGAAGGTCAGAAAAACCATATTGGAAGTTCCCTTTCCGGCACCCATCAACCACTCTGCAAGGGCACAGGCATTGGCATCGTTTTGCAGGGCACATACAACACCATATCTTTCAGAAAAGATTTCTCCAATTGGCACATCGTCCCAGCCAGGCAAATTTGGGGGCGAATGCACGGTTCCGGTGCGTGAATCGAGAGGTCCACCACAACTTATGCCAATGCGTCTAAGCCGGTAAGTGTGAAGTCGCTCCAGCATTCCATCGATCTGGTGCATAAACTCTTCGAGAATGGCTTTATACCCACGCTCGGTGTGGGTAGGAAAGGAAATCTTTTCGAGAACAACAAAATCAGAAGTACCCGCCACTACAGCACACTTGGTCCCTCCGATGTCGATTCCAAGGTAAATATCCCGATCAGAAAAATCCTCCCTTTTCATAACGTGTTGGTTTAGGTTGGAACATAACAGTCCTAAAAGTATAGAATAAAATCATTCATATTACCGGAGAACTATCCTGACGACCCTTACATTCGGATTGACTGGCGCCCTTAAGCTGAAGCAAATCGTTGCGCAATCTACTAACAAACAAAAAGATGTCGGAGGAATGCAATACTACATTAATGCCCTGCGACAACCATTTTTGCTGAAAAGCTATATCTCCGGAGTAGTGGATCCCGGCGGCCAATCCTGCTGCACGGACGCGCTCCACAATTCCGGCAACGGTCTTTTCAAAAACCGGGTGGTGGTATTGTTCGGGAAAACCTAGACTTACCGATAAATCGTGGGGGCCGATGATGACTCCGTCGAGACCCGGAACCGCCAGAAGATGGTCGAGGTTTTCAACAGCTGCAACGCTTTCGACATTGATCCACGCCAGACTACTAGGGTTGTATTGTTTCAGATAGTGCAGCAGCGTTTCGTCGGGTACCTCATTGCCCTGCAGTATGGCTTCCAGTTTTTGACCTTTGAGTGGTCTAAATTTGGTAGCTCCTACCAGCGCCCTGACTTGTGCAGCACGCTCAACATAGGGCATCATAACCCCAACGGCCCCGGCGTCTTTGGCCATAACCGCTAGGTATGGATCGGAGGAGGTAATCCTCACTATCGGACTAAGCCGCAAGGATCGATAAATAGAACACATGGTAGCGAGGGTAGCACGGTCGATGGGAATGTGTTCGGTATCAATAAATACAAAATCAACCCCAGTTGTGGCCACTGCTTCTGGCCAGTGCGGTGAAGCAGAGGTTACGCAGGTACCAAATATGGTATCTCCGTCTGAAAGTTTTTGTGCAAGATCTCTTTGCATACCTTAACGAATTGCGTTTAGTAAAAAAACAAAAAGACTGTACGCCTTTCTTCGTGTATTTTTTAAAAAACCAATGACTATTTGTCCATTGGCCGACCTAAAATAGGCAGACCAGACTCATTTCAGTGAAAATTTCAGATTCCTATTGGTTATGGCCGGCCGGATATATTTTCTGAGCTCATCGGGGTACCCAACCTCCCACGGAGAAGGGCCAACCCACGAACTTTTTCGTCCCTTAATGGAAATTTTTCCCTTTTTGGAAATTTTCACCATTGCATAGAGGGGATCAGCAATTGGAGCTGTGTATTTAATCCATCGAAAGTTTTTATCGACCTCTTCACTGTAGCGTATGTGCTGATATTTTTCTCCCATCCAGAGATACGACATAGAAGTTAAGGTGATGTACCAAATGCCCTGAATGTTTTCGGCAATATCCCAGTGGGTATGTCCGTTGAAACAGGCAATAACCTTCCGACTAGGATTTTCGCCGTTGTGCTGCTGAAGTATGGATTGTATTTCGGCATAATTATCGATTCCATAGGCCTCGCCATCGGCGAAATACCTAGCCAAACCCTGATGTGAGAATATAACTACCGGGAAAGGTGTTTGCTTCAGTTGTTCACTGAGCCAAGCGGTCTGTCCGGGTCCGATGTATTGGGTATATCCCCTCGACTCGGGATGGGGTTTATCATTTCCATCGAGCACCAAAAAGCGAAATCCATTGCGGTCGAATGCATAATAGCTGTTTTCCATATTACGGTATGCAACCGCCTGCTCCCTCGTGGTACCGCCATCCATTTCATGATTCCCTATTACGTGATAGCGATCGCCAGGAAAACTGTTCCAGATGTCGAACATGGCTGTGAATTTGGGGTCGGGAATAGCAAAATCACCCAATTCGATGATAAAATCGGGACGGGCAGCCTTCATTGCCTCCACAAAATGGGTGATTCGGTATTCCGAATCGTGCATAGTGGGCAGATGCACATCGGTGCAAATACCAAAAGTTACCTTATGAGCCCGTTGCCCTGAGGCTGGAAGCGCAACTATGAGCGCAACCAACAGCCCAACTGACAGCAGGAAAGTCGGGAAGCTGATTTTTTTAATTCTACTACGATTTTTCATCTGAAACAAATCATTTTTGGGTTGATACCATACGGCAAACCTTTACACGTCGATGGGTGAGAAGTGTGTCCAGAGGGTTGGGGAAAGTCGAAAATCGCTGAAATGCGCATTAAAGCTGCTGTTGCCCGGACTGCAGGCATATACCCCTACTTTGGGCGTGGAGTTCGCCTCGGGCATATGAAACATGCGCATCTGAAAGAAGGCAAATCCATCGTCGGAATACTCCAGCAAAAAGTCGTTCGCCAGTCTGCTAATGCGAAACCACTTCGAAGCGCTGGTGTAAGGAATATCTACCGATGCCCAATCGGAATAACCCAATCGGGAAACTACCGAGCCAAGGCGTCCGAAATGTTGGTTTTCATATTCGACCGATGCCTTTACCCAATTCTCCTCGTCAGACATCAGCACAAGGCCGGCCTGATCGTAAAGATGACATGCAGCCGAGGCAACGCATACCGAAAAGGTAAAATCGCCTTCCGGAGTATAATACCAAAGCGGGGCATTGGCAATGCTAAAGCCATAATAGGTCTTTTGCCAAAGATCGGTTTGGGGTGAAGTGACCCATTGAACATCAAATTCTCCAATCTGAAAGACTAGGGGCTTGTTGTTCCAGTCAAAAATGCGCATGGGCAGTTTACCATACTTCATAGCCGAAAGGGAGATTATTTTTTGAAATCCTTCCTGTACTCCGAGGGCGTTTTCTTCATAATCGATTTGAAATAGTGGTTGAAATTCGCCAAGTTGTTGTAACCGCACTCATAGCAAATCTGGGTAATCTGCTTGTCGGTTTCGGCCAGCAGTTTGGCAGCAATCCCAATCCTGACATTTTTCACATAATCCATAAATGTCTGATTGGTCTTCTTTTTAAAATAGCGGCAAAATGAGCCGGGCTCCATATACACCAGTGCAGAGGCCTCTTTGAGTTTTATGTCGGACTGAATGTTTTCGAAAACATATTCATAAATCTTGTTGACCTGCTCGCGGTCCTTATCATAACTCTGGGGTGCAGCGGAGGGTAACGCCAGAATCTCCCGGTCTTCGATCTGCAATAGAAGGCTGAAAACTTTCAATAGTTCGATGTAGCGGTTCAACCCGTCGAGGTTGGTCATCTTGCGCAAAACCATTCCCACTTTCTCAGCCTTTTTCCCTTTAAACCAAATTCCGTTGTTGGCACTTTTGAGGAGATCTACCACCTCCTCCAACTCGGGAATGTTGAAGAAGTCGGATCCTATAAGGTTTTCATAAAAGTGGGTGACAATACACTCGGCCGGCTTGCTCGGTTTCGACTCCAGCACATCCCACGAGTGGGGCAGATTGGGACCCAGTATAACCAAATCGCCTTCGCTGTAGCTCGAGATGTTGCTCCCCACAATTCGTTTTCCAGCTCCGGCAGTAATGAAATTTAGTTCATAGTTGGAATGCGAATGGATTTTATGGTTATTGATATCCATTAGCATCCGACGGGTAACGAACGAATGCTTGTGGGACACAAAAATCTTTTCATAGATAATTTGCATGTTAATCTTTTTTAACCATATCCCGCAAATATAGAAATATTTCAATAGCAAAAGTTAAAAAATAATGTAATTAGATCAAGATAAGACAAGCAGAAAAAATTGAATTGCGCTTTATTTGCTTATAATTGTTTTAGCCTTTGAAAAAGGGCTCAATAATGCAAATTGATCTTAAAAACCATGCGGATGAAAAAACCTGTGCAGGGAATAATCCCCCCGATAGTTACCCCATTAACTGAAGATAACCAGCTGGATGTTGCCGGCTTGGAGAGACTTGTTGAACATCTTATTGTAGGTGGGGTTCATGGTATTTTTATATTGGGCACCACCGGCGAAGCTCCGAGTCTAACTTACGAAATGCGCAAGGAGGTAATCGACAGAGTTTGCCGTCAGGTAGCAGGCCGATCCATAGTTATGACCGGCATTACCGACACCTCTTTCGAAGGGTCTTTGAATATTGCAGAATATGCCCACAAGGCAGGCTGCGATTCTGTTGTAGTGGCTCCACCATACTATATTCCAATTACCCAGAGTGAACTTATAATCTATTTTGAACACCTGATACCTCGGCTGCCTCTGCCCCTCATGCTTTACAATATGCCGGGCTACACCAAACTCCACATGGAAATTGAAACGGTACAGGCGGCTGCCGATCTGGGTGCAATTGGCATCAAGGATAGTTCGGGCGATATGCTCTACCTCTTTTCGCTGATTGATGCTTTTAGGCAAAATCCAGACTTCGCCATAATTTCAGGAACCGAACTTTTCATTCCTGAGACCATCATTCACGGTGGGCATGGAGCAGTTTGCGGAGGAGCCAATCTTTTCCCAAGGCTTTTCGTCGACTATTACGAAGCATCGGTCAACCGTGATTATGCCACCATTGAAGTGTTGCGCCAGAAAGTAATGCATCTCTACAATACCATCTACAATGTAAGTCCGAATGCCTCAAAATATACAAAAGGCATCAAATGCGCCTTAGCGGCAATGGGGATTTGCAGCGATTATATGGCCATGCCTTTACAGCGTTACAACGCTGCTGAGCGGCTGGTAATTAAGCAATACATCGAAGAGATGAGCGATTATTCAGTGGCAGAAACCAGACATTAGGTCAAAAAAATATTTTCGTATGCCCCGGAAGCTCATAACCGCCATTTTGATACTGGCTGTTCAGTTCGCACAGGCACAATTTGTCTTTGTGGGTGCTCCTTCCGAAGGCTTTGAGCAGAGAATCCGGACCCACATCGATACCATTAGAATTGTCGACACCCACGAACACCTCGGGCCCCAAACCCGGGGCAGTAGTATCGAGAAACTCGATTTTATGCTTCTGCTGCAGCAATATGCCGACGATGACATTAAATCGGCGGGGTTATCAAAACCGGGCTTCGCAGGCTTGCTGGGAGATTCCCTTTCCGAAACCGAAAAATGGCAGATTCTAAAACCCTATTGGGAAAAATCAATCAATACCACATACAACCGGCTGGTGAACTATACCATTCAACAGCTATTTGGAATGGATGCGTTAAGCGACCGAACGGTAGTACCCCTCTCTGAAAGCATCAGGGAGGCCTACCAATCGGATTGGTACCACACGGTAATTTCCGAGAAGAGCAACATCGCCTATGTTATCAACGATCATCCGAACCGTAATTCCGGGAATCCCAAAATTTTCAGATATACCAAACGGTTTGATTACCTGCAGATTGATAAACGCCAAAAAATTGAGCAATTGGCCCTGCAGCACTCTGCAGCCATATCCTCATTGGAGGATTTGGAGCAAATTTTGCGACGCGATTTTGACCAAGCGCTTGAAGAGGAATTTGTAACCATAAAATCGACCGCAGCTTATTACCGAACACTCTACTTCCGCGATGTCCCCCGCGAGGAAGCAGCCAAAGTCTTCGAGCTAATCGCAAACAGCAACAACCAACCGCTCCCCGAGCAGACCACCCGCATTTTGGCCGATTACATGATGCACAGAATACTCGATCTGGCATTGCAACACAACAAACCTATTCAAATCCATACCGGATTGCAGGCTGGCGACGGTAACTTTATCCAACATTCCAACCCTGCATTGCTGAGCAATCTGTTTCTCAAATACCGCGATGTTAAATTTCTGTTGATGCACGGTGCCTATCCTTATGGTGGAGAACTGGCAGTGCTGGCGAAAAATTTCAGAAATGTATATTTCGACATCAGCTGGGTCTATACCATCTCACCTTCTTTTACTGAACGTTACCTGCACGAATGGTTGGAAACCGTACCTGCCGGTAAAATTATGGGGTTTGGAGGCGACTACGACCATGTGGAACACATCTACGCCCACTCCCTGCTCGCTCGTGAAATATTGTCGAGGGTGCTTACCGATAAAGTTCGCAGCCAATACTTTACCGAAGAAGAAGCGATCAAAATCGCTTCAATGGTGCTCTTCGAAAATGCCGTTGAGATTTTCAATCTCGGCCAATAACCTATAATCCGACCGGATGGATGGTACTGTCCGCGCTCAAGCTTTCTGAACCGAAACCCAAAAAAACCAAAACCTATGCAACGCGACCCTTTCAACCAACTCCACTCAAAAAGGCGCTTTCAGTTTGCTTTACTGATGGTATTGGGCACACTTTTATCTCTTCACGGCCATACCCAATCGCCGCAACGCGACGGTAAACTGCTGCGGGGCGAATCGTGGGAAAAATTTGGCTACCCCAAATCGGCCGACTTTTATGTCTCACCCCACGGTAACGACAATTGGTCGGGAACCCTATCTGAGCCCAATGCTGCCGGCAGCGATGGTCCTTTCGCCACCGTTGAGAGGGCTCAAAAAGCAGTAAGGGAACTTAAAAACAAGGTCTATTTTCCAAAAGATCCGCCGGTCGAGACCCGCTGGATAGGCTCATCTCACCCTTTGGGCAGAGGAAAAGACATTTTGGTGTACTTGCGCGAAGGAACGTTCCCGCTGAAGCAACCACTGGTATTTCAGCCCGAAGATGCAGGAGAGCGTGTCGAAACCAACCTTCCTACCGGCGCATTTGAATACCATAAGCTACGCGACCACTATGTTACCTATGCCAACTATCCAGGCGAAAGGGTGGTAATTTCGGGCGGGAATCCTGTTGCCAACTGGAAACAGAACGGATCGGTATGGACAGCTTCGTTTGCTGAACCTGAAGCAGAGATGCTGCTGCTACAAGGCAAAAGGCAAACCCTCGCCCGCACCCCCAATACGGGTTACTTTGTTCCACCTGCAATCTCTAAATCGACGCAAACCTTGTATTTTAACCCCAACGAGATCAAACAATGGGCGTCAATGGATGACAACCGAATCATCATGCTACTCCGTTGGCATCGGGGCGTGAATTCCATTACAGCAGTAGACGAAGGCGCCGGAATGGTCACTCTGGCTAAGGACCAGCCCGGTATCGTTGAGGTACCTCCCCGTTATTATGTAGAGAATGTCAAAGCATTGCTGGATGCACCTGGTGAATGGTACTTCGATAGAAAGCGCAGCGAAATAAGCTACATAGCGCCCGAAGGGGTGCACCCCAACCATGCGTACGCATCGGTTCCCAAACTTAGCAACCTAATAACGATTGCCGGCAGCAGGGAGCGACCTGTTCGAAACCTCCGCATCTATGGAATTACCTTCGAAGGAGCAACCGATGGGGGCAGCATCATCGATGTCAAATATGCCCATGCCTTGGAGCTATCGGGAAATATACTTCAGTCAGGAAGCGGTAAAGGTATAACTGTAAATGAGGGAAGCTATCAGACCAGGATCGTGGAAAACCAGTTCCACACCATCGATGACAATGCCATCCACATCAAAGGACCCGACAATCCCCTCGATGGCCGCGACATTACGCGGGAGACTCTGGTTTCCCGCAATGAACTCTACGATTGCGGAAGCACCAACATCTATGCCAGTCATTCGCTCATGACCACCATCTCCAGAAATTACATCACCAAAACACGCGGCCGTTATAGCATTGATGTGGGTGGGTGGGCCAATCAGGAAGAAGCCATCGATGGTGGATACCTTGTCGAATACAACCACCTCGACGATGTGCAGCAGGATGCCGATGATTCCGGTGCCATTAAAACCGCCGGTCTAAGCTTTAACTCAACAGTTCGCCGTAATCTGGTCCACGACGTACGGGCAGGGTTTTTCAACGATAATGTAGGTTTCTGGTTCGATAATATGTCGTCGGGGTGGACAACCGAAGAAAACATCTACTACAACCTCGAACAAGGTGAAATGAAGCTTTGCGCAGCCTATATAGAAGACAACCTTTACGAAAACAATTTCGTGATTGAAGCACCTGCGGTAAAACCTGAGAAGATCATAGAGGGAGATCCGGTTTTCGAAATGACGAACATGCGCATTCAAGGAGGAGGGAGAACCGCCACAGAAGCCTTTGAGGCTGGAAGTTCTCTTCTGATTTCGGCCGAAGTTTTCAATACAGGATCCACTGGAATTGCACCGGTACATTTTTACCTTAACGGAAAGATCTATGCATCAAAACCCTTCCCTGTAGTCAGCAACAACCGAAGAACTGTAGAATTTGAGATTCGTTTGTACGATGCTGGGGAGCATCAGGTGGCCATTGGAACAACCCCTTACCAAACGCTGAGGGTTGAAGGGGATAAACCAGATGTGGTGGTGGAATCTTTGCAGCTAACGGCCCACCGGAAACTGGCCGGAGAAAAGAGCATTGTAAGGGCAATAGCCAAAAACCTAACCGCCATTCCGCAAAGTGTGCCGATATCGGTTTACCTGAACGGACAAGCGATTGACCGCCAGCAGGTAGTTCTGGAGCCCAATGGCTCAGCTCCTGTTAAGTTCGAGGTGGCAGCACCCGCCGGATCACATCTGCTCAGAATTGGCAACAGTCAGAGCGCCAGCCTGCAGGTATTTGAATCCGAAACCCTTAACATTGCAACCGCCGAAATTCATGAATATTGTTCCGCAAAGGCAAAACCCTATGAAATTGAAGTAGACGCCAATGCCAATCGGGTTAAGATTGTAGCCGCTGGATCCGATTTTTTTCATGCCGAAGACTCCTATGCGGCGGCATACCTAAAGGGCATTAAGGGAGACTTTGTGGCGACGGTTACCATCAGCAATTTTGGCGAGCGGACCCACGAATGGTTCAGGGCCGGGCTTTTTGTACGCAACAATATGTCGGAAAGCTTTGATGTACAGCCGGGCAGCAAAGGCTCGGTGCTGCTGTTTGGAACACCCGGACGGGCGGGCATCGAATACGATGAGTTTGGAAACGGCTGTATGCACAAAGCCAGCAGTCAAAACCTACCGGAAAACTCCACTACTCCAATCTATCTGAAAATGGTCCGTCATGGAAACAGCTTCAGCGGATTCATTAGCCTCGATGGCGAAAACTGGATCATTGAACGCTATACGCCCGATATTCCCGGAATTGCCGAGGCCATCGACCTTGGATTGGCTGCCGGAGCGCCCGATCGGAAACCCTACTGGGTTGAATTTTCCAACTGGAAAATTCAAGTGGCAAAGCCTTGAGATGAGTAGATGATATTGAAAATGTTCCGTTACTACTGTATAAACCTGTTAAATTAGGATAGAATGCTCAGAAATATCGTATTTGCCATGTTGCTGATGTCGCTTTCGCTGACACTGACGGCACAGAAACTCAACCTGACCAGATCGGTGCTCGTGGTTTCAGAGAATATTGATCAGCCCGTTCGCGATGCCTTGATCGAAACCCTTACCGAGGAGGTTGCCAAACGCACCTCCGTGCAGCTGCCTTTGCAGAAACGGATGGGCGCTACCACCATTGTTTTGGCCTCGATACGTGATGTAGAAATCGATGGCATCAGGGTACCCCTGCGCGATGACAAACAACTACCGGAGTACCAGCCCGAAGGCTACAGGATTGTTGCCGAAACCACTACTTCGGGAACCAGACTCTGGCTCATCGGAGCCGACAACCGTGGTATTCTATATGCCATGGGGCATTTTTTACGCAATGCCAGACTCACTCGAAGAAACATTGAATTTACCCTCACTGAAGAATTGGCTACTGCACCCCAATATCCCCTCCGCGGCCATCAGCTGGGATACCGCAATACAGCCAACTCATGGGATGCATGGACGGTGGAACAGTTCGATCAGTACATTAGGGAACTGGCCCTTTTCGGTGCCAACAGCGTTGAAAACATTCCATTCCAGGATGGAGCTCCAGGCCCCCTGATGAAATACGACCGCGACTTCATGAATGTAAAGATGAGCGAAATTTGCGACCGATACGATCAGGATTATTGGGTATGGACACCCGCAACTTCCGACCTCGGGGACAGTGATTATGTTGCTGAGCAACTCGCCCGGCACAAAGCGCTGTATGAGAGTTGTCCGCGGCTCGATGGAATTTTTTTTCCGGGTGGAGACCCCGGGCACAACCACCCCAATCTGGTGATGCCCTTTCTGAAACAGGTGGCAGAATTGCTGTCACAATACCACCCCAAAGCTGGGGTATGGATCTCTCTTCAGGGCTTCAGTGCGGAGCAAATCGACTACTTCTTTCAATACCTCGACGAGCACCAACCCGAATGGCTGGCGGGTGTGGTATCGGGTCCCTCAAGTCCCGATATGGCACAAATGCGTTTCCGCCTGCCTTCAAAATATATGCACCGCCATTATGCCGACATAACCCACACCATAAGGTGTCAATACCCAACCCAAGATTGGGATCAGGCATATGCCCTTACCCAAGGTCGGGAAGTTACCAATCCTCAACCGTTTTATTATGCGGCCATTCATAACCGATATGCCCCTTTTACCGATGGGTTCTTAACCTACTCCGACGGGGTGCACGACGACATCAACAAGGTTGTTTGGAACCTTGTTGGGTGGGATAGCAACAAAGACGTTTTTGAAATCCTTACCGAATATGCACGGTTCTTTTTTGGTACAGAAGTGGCTGATGCGGCTGCCAATGGCATTCTCGCACTTGAACGCAACTGGGCCGGGCCCATCGAGGCCAATGGAGGCATCGAAGCCACCTTGGCTTTTTGGCAGAATTTGGAATCGAAGCACCCCGAACTCAGACAGAACTGGCGCTGGCAGTTTCTGGTGATGCGGGCATACTACGATACCTATAACCGCAGAAGGAAGATTTATGAGCAGAACCTCGAAAAAGAGGCCAATCAAATCTTGGCAAAGGCAAGGGTGAATGGTGTCGATCGTACGCTCGCCGAAGCGCTTGCCCATATAAACAAGGCCGATGAAAACAGAATTTCGCCAGAACTACGCGAAAAAGTAGTTGCATACTGCGAGGCATTATTCCAATCGGTAGGTTTGCAAACCAGTGTCGATAAGTACCACGCAAGCGGTGCCGAAAGGGGCGCAATCCTCGACTTTTTGGACTACCCGCTTAACAACCGCTGGTGGCTGGCCGACGAGTTCGACAAGATTCGAAAAATGGAATCAGAAGAGGCACAACTTGAAAGAATAGAGGTTATACGAACTTGGGATCAGCCGGGATTGGGAAGTTTCTACGACAACATTTCCGATATCAGCAAAGGACCACGGGTACAAACCAGTAAATACGATGCCACCGATGTAGCATGGTGGAACAATGGTATGAGCCGGGCCCCGTCTATCGACTCAGCTATTTCAAAATTTTCCTCGCATCGAATACGAGGACCTCGATCCCAATGCCCGTTATCTGATCCGCATCGCTGGGTATGGTGAGGCTTTGCTGAGGGTCGATGGGGTTCGCTTGTCGCCAGTTAAATACGACAAAGAGCTCGAAGGCTTTAAGGAATTTATTGTACCTCAAAGATTTATAAGCGACGGATCGCTGGTGGTAACTTTCGATGAACCGGAGGAGTCGCACCTCAACTGGCGTCAACATTCTAAGGTAAGCGACATCTGGCTAATCAAACGGTAAGCTTTTCGATGGGTCAAAAAACACTCTATCCGCTGCACGGAATAGTTACGGTTCTCAATACGCCTTTCAACAAAGAAGGCGCAATTGATCTTACTGCCCTACAACGGCATGCTGAATTGGCCCTCAAAGCGGGCGTTGGCGGGTTTCTGGTGCCCGGCATGGCCGCTGAAGCCGACCGGCTTACGCATGCTGAAAAGCTAAAGATGGTCGACACCGTAATGAAAGTAGCCGGAGGCCAAGTGCCTGTAATTGCCGGAACGATGGGAGGTAATCCAGATGAAGCCAAAAAGTTGATAAAGGACTATCTCATCATGGGTTGCAAAAATGTTCTCGTCAACCTCCCCTACACCAATCGCGAAACCTATTTGGCACAAGTTGAAGAATTGGCAGGGGCAGGCCCCGAAATGATAATGCTCCAAGATTGGGACAGTCAGGGTTACGGCCTGCCCGACGAGTTGATCGTGGAACTTTTTCAAACCGTAGAGGCTTTTCGTTGTCTGAAAATTGAGACGGTTCCTGCCGGTTTCAAATATTCGAAAATACTTGAGCTTACCAACCACAAACTCAATATCAGCGGTGGGTGGGCAGTAACACAAATGACCGAAGGTTTGCAAAGAGGGGTGCACGCTTTTATGCCTACTGCTATGCACTCTATCTATGTTGCGATCTACCAATTGTGGAATTCTGGTAACAAGAGCGAGGCAGAGGAACTCTTTCTCAGGATTCTTCCGGTTATCGCATTTTCAAACCAGCATCTTGATGTATCGATTAGGTTCTTCAAGCGACTTTTGTGGAGACAAGGTATTTACCCCACACCAGATGTTAGAGGAGTACGCATCCCTTTTGATGCCATTCATATTGCCATCGCCGACCGGCAGATCGACAGGGTACTGCAACTGGAAGAACAACTCAGGGCAATGGAGCCATCTCGAAACGCAACTCTCCCCCCGAAGCAAGCTGGTGGTGCCTTACTTTAGGATCTTTGAGCAATTCTCCATTGAGCCAAATTTTGGAAACATATAGATGGTTCGGTGCATGGTTCTCGGCAACTATGGTTAAACTCTGGTCACCCACCATTACCTCCGACCGTTTAAAGAGCGGTGCCGATAAATGATAGATGTCGGTTCCAGCCAGAGGATAAATGCCCAGCGAAGCAAAAACATACCAACTCGAAAGGGTGGCACCATCATCGTTACCATCAAGCCCGTCGGAGGCAATCGCATATTTATTGTCGAGTATCCAGCGGGTCCATTTCTGAGTAAGATCGGGTCGGCCGGCATCGTTAAACAGGAAGGCTGCATGGATATCGGGTTCATTGCCATGCCAATAATAGGATCCGGGAGTATATCTGGCCCTTCCGGGGTGCGACAAGACAAAAAACTGCTCCAGCTCCCGTACAAAAACTTCCCTTCCACCCATCAATTCTATAAGACCCTCCGGATCAAAAGGTACAGCATACCTCCACTGCAGGGCGCTTCCCTCCACATAATCGTCGGTATATTTCCGTTTCGTGTCGAGATAGGTAAGTTTTAACGGTTTAAAAGCCTCCTGAAAATTACCTTCAGCATCGCGTGGATGAAAGTACCTGCTTTCCGGATTCCAGGTATTTTTGTACCAGCGCGAACGCTCATAAAAATGGTGGGCCTCCTCGGCAAGACCCAGCGAGTCGGCAAGCACAGCGATGGCATAATCGGCCCATGCGTATTCCAAGGTACGCGACACCGATTGCGACATTTTGTCCGATGGGCAATAGGCACACGCCAGGCAATGCTCAATTCCCCGTCGTCCGGAGTACGATGCCCCGGCAGGTGTGGGTCCGTTTGCCACTTCTTTCATTCCTTCGAGGGCATTCCATACATCGAAGTCGCGGATGTTTTTGTGCCAGGTCTCTGCGATAACCATATCGGCTGGAGACCCCAGCATAGAGTTAGAGTAACCGTTGCCCGATGGCCACCGGGGCAACCATCCGCCGTGATCTTTCATTTTGAGGAGCGAAACCACCATGTCTCGCTGTTCCCGCGGTGCAATTAAAGTATAGAGGGGATGCAGTGTGCGGAAAGTATCCCATAACGAAAGATCGGTATAGTAGTTATAGCCTTCTGCTTTGTGAACCTGCTTGTCGAAACCGAAATAGTCGCCATTCACATCCTGAAAGAGGGTTGGCATCTGAAAGGAGCGGTAAAGAGCTGTATAAAAAATAACCTGATCCTCCGAACTGCTGGTTTCAATTTCGACCAGCGAAAGTTTATCTTCCCATGCCTGAATTGCTGATGCAACAATCTCCTCAAAAGAGAGATTACCTGTCTCTTCGAGAAGGTTTTCGCGTGCATTTTCGCGGCTTACATGCGAAATACCCAACCGCAAAACAACCGGGCCTGATTTAGGGTTAAATTGGAAACTAACCCCCAATTGCTCACCAGAAGCCATTCCATCTTCGGTAGAAAGCTGTTCGTGACTGCTCCATACCTTGGCCTCAGAATAGGGTTGGTCGAAGGTGGCATAAAAATAGACCTTAATACCACCAAACCGCCCAGAAAAAGAGCCATGGGTACGTACTTCACCCGACAGTGATCTCTTGTCTGACAGCAACGCTACTGCTGCCTCTTCAACCTTGCGTTCGCCTAAAACACTGCTGATATCCAGCAAAATTGTGGGGTTCACTTCGTCGTCGAACGAATACCGGTGTACCCCTGTTCGGGCAGTGGCAGTAAGCTCTGCCTCCACCCCCAGATGATCCAAATAGACCCTGTAATAACCCGGAAAAGCCATCTCGTCGCTGTGTTTGTAGCGGAGATACTCCCCCATAAGGTATTGATGCCATCCGGATTCGCCCGACGCTGGAATTACCCTGAAATGACCACCATCGGTAGCACCTGTGCCAGACAGCCGGGTATGGCTAAATCCCATAATGTGGTTGTCGGGATAGTAGTATCCCGAAGTATTAAGTGCCTTTTTTCTGAAAACGGAAGACCAGGTGTCTGGACTTAGCCTGACCACACTGAACGGGACTGAGGCTCCAGGGAAGTTGTGGGCACATACCCAGTAATATCCTCCTGTGCCAATGAACGGGTTGACATACTTCCCTAGTCGGCCTGCTTCAAAAGGCGTGGCTGCATTGCCAAATGGTTGCTGGTTCCGATAGTGAAAATAAACCACAACGGTTGATGGAATAAGGACAGCCAGCAAAATGATCAGAACGACACTTCCGACTATCCACCTAAAAAACATTTTTCTTCGTACCATTGGCCAGAGGTTCAGTGTTGAATTACGAGTAAGCCATCACTGGCCTTACGAAGATAAACCATCAATTTTTGATGCTCGCTGTCGTATATAAAATCATCCGAATCGATGGGTTGATGATTGAAATGCAGTGAAGCTGGAGCCTCTTGCAGATGAATCCTAAGAAGGTAGGGCTTGTAGGTCCCCTTAAGCGACAACTCAATCATGGCATCGCGGTTGGTCATTGTTATAGTGCTGCTACCGGTTAAATCGGGATGGTGCACAGTAAATTGATTGTCGGCACCCGGAAAGATAAGCCAGGTAAGGAAATCTTTGTCGAGTTCACTCCCAATGCCAGTATAACTGCGTTCAATCTGCATGGGCACGATGGCCCCTTCGCGAACAAATACCGGATACTCGTCCATCGGGAAGGAGCGCTCCACGGTTGATTTTCCCTCCAGCACGATGCTGTTATCGAAGAAATAGTGCCATCTTCCGGGGGGGAGGGTTACCCGATTGATCAATGCATCCTGGTAGATGGGGGCAATTAAAAAATCATCGCCAAATAGGTAGTGGTATTTACCCTTGATGGGTCTTTGCAAAAGGGTGCCTCCTTCATGACCCGTTACCACATAGCTATACATGTAAGGAATAAGCTCGGTATGCAGCCATGAGAATTTCCGGATAATAGTGAGTTCCTCTTCACTGCGCTCCCACAGAGCCCTGTTTCCGTGTCCGCCATTCAGGAAAAGACCACAAAAAGTGGAGAATTGAGCCCACCTGATGTAGAGTCTGGGTGGAATTGTCCCTCCCGAAAATCCGGCAATATCAGATCCAATAATGTTGTAACCCCGCTCTGCACTCTTTAGTATATTCTCGATGGCCGATTCGATGCCCCCAATTCCTTTGATGGCAATATCGACCATTTTCCCATCATCCCCCACCACCGTTTCGGTCGATGACCATGTGTGTTTCTGGTCGCCAACCCAGGTAACCGGTGCAGCATCGATGGGGGCAAATCCCTCGGGGTGAGGCCAGCGGTCTATGGCTCTCGACAAGGTTACAAATTCGGGGTTTTGAGTTAGTCCATGGTGGTATTCATCGCGGTAATAGTGATCCATATACCGGCGGGTGGTCATCCAACCAGAATGTGCTTTGTTGTATAAGAGCGGAAATTTTCCGATGGGCCGGTGCATAAGTGTGGCAGTACCATCCAGTTTCCAGCCATCGATGCCATAATCGAAAACCCGCTGCTGCAGACCTCGCCACCACTCCATCGCCTCGGGATTGGTGTAATCGATAAATCCACCCCGACCTTTCCACCACTTGACGCTGGTTCCACCCCCGAGAAGAAAACCTCTCTCGCTGGCCGCTTGGAACCAGTCGGACGATTCTCTTATTCGCGTGTCTTTGCTGAATTCATTGACCATGGTAGTCATCCACAGAACAACGCGATAGCCCTTTGATTTCAAGTCGCCAAACCAAACTTCAGGCTCAGGATAACGCATGGTATCCACTTCGAAGTCGTTGTAACGTAAACTCCACGGACTATCCAACAAAATGGTACGAACCGGTATGTCGTGGCGGGCATATCCTGCTAGAAGGGAGTCGACATATTCGGCCGTGTTTACATCGTCCTCCCACAACCAGCACTCCAATGCCCAAGGTGGTGTAAGGGGAGGATTGCCATGTCGCTGGGCATTAAAAAATTGCCCGCGCAATGGGTAGGCAAATGCAAAATAGTAAAACAAGGCCAATACTATGGCTACCCCGGTGGCAATGCGAATCCAGTTTGTTGATTTTTTTGACATATTTCAAGGCTATTTTTATGCGGTAAATCTCGGGTGCAGTTGCTCCGAAATACCCAAAGAATCTGCACGACTATTTTCGCACTTATCCAACTATTGCATCAAGAAGCGATCGATCCGATTGCGGACATTTTTTCGGATGTTCATCCAGAATAGATTGATGTCGTAGGTATGATAATCCCGCAGGGGCTCCCGGCGTTCTTCGAGCAGTGCGTCGGTTTCAACCCACACTATTCCTGCTTCTGATTCAATTTCGGCCACAACGGAATTCGGCAGCAGGCTGTCGAACCCCATCATGATGCCGTTATGCTCATTTGGAAGCGATGCAGTGGTTTCGGTGGTCCAGGTAATTGGGTTTACAACCCACCCGTAGCTTTTTACCTCCGAGGCTCTTCGGGGATATTCTCCTTTGGCATAGGTTCTCCATCCAGCCACACAGGTTGTCTGATCGGGAGTTTCGCATACTGGAATCTGGACGAAAGCGGCAACCTCGATGGGATAGCCAACCACATAGGCGACAACCAAACGATTGGAGAGCGATGTTCCATCGAAAAACTCCTGCAACAACCTGATGGCGTGCAAACTGCCTTGACTGTGCGAGGCAATAACGATAGGCCGTTCGTGGTTCTCGAAGTGCAGAAAATGGAGAAATGCTTCTCGAACATCGCGGTAAGCTAGGTCAAAAGCATTGTCGGCTTCGGGGGTGCCCATAGCGTAAAACGTCTTCATTCCTGCCTGCCGATAGCGAGGTGCAAATATCCGGCAACTGAAGTTAAACGCAGTTGTCTGAAAAAGAATTGAGCGAAAATCGGTGGTTTGGTTCACTTCTCCGTCTTCCAAATTGGCGTTCCAAGCCCCATCCTCATCGGGAAAATAGCTCGTGGGATGAATAAAAAATAGGTCGGCATCGAGGTGTCGCTCTGCTGCCATACAAAACCCCGGAATAGAGTCGCTCGTATCGTGCTTTTGGGGATGTGCCGACCAGAATCTTAGTTGGCTGTAATCGGGTTCTTGATATCCAGCCTTTGAATAAACCGACAATGTTGCCGAAGAAAGGTTTCCCGACATCAATAAAATAATCCAAAAAAACAGCTGTAGCTTAAGCATGGTTATTACAAATAAACAATTTACCGGATATCTTTCAGTGGGGTAAGCGATGGAGGTACATCTTCGGGGCGGCTTCCCCATTCCGGATTAGGATGCTGTCCCATTTCGAACGACAGAACCCCTCCTGCCATAATTTCTGCATGGGAAATCCAGGTTCGCGTAATTGGATCTCCATTCAGGCTGGCCGATTGAATGTACCGGTTTTCGGCAGCATTGTTGCGTGCCTCTATGGTAAATGTTTTTCCATCGTTGTGGCGAATCACAGCCTTGCCAAAAAGTGGACTACCGATGGTATAGATAGGATCTCCCGGAGCTACCGGATATATCCCCATCGCACTTAAGACATACCACGATGAGAGCGAACCCATATCTTCATTCCCCGCTAAGCCACCCGGGCCGGTACGGTATAACTCCTCCATTACGCTTCGGGTCCAGTATTGGGTTTTCCATGGTTGCATAGCATAATTGTAGAGATAGGCTACATGATGCGATGGTTGATTTCCATGCACATACTGGCCAAATGTACCCACTACGCCAACATATTTAGGAGGTGTTATGTTGGGCGACATGGTAAAGAAAGTGTCGAGTTTCTCGACAAAGGCCTGTGGGCTGCCAAACAGGTTGATAAGCCCCTGCACGTCGTGTTGCACCGACCAGTTGTATTGCCATGCATTCGATTCGGTATAGTATCGGTTGGGGCGACGGCCTACAAGCAGGGGGTCAAAAAAGCGGTAATAAAAATGGCGACCCTCCTGCACTATTTCCTGCTCGCGACCATTCAATGCTTCGAGCCAACTACCATCAGCCTTACGAGGTCTAAAGAAACGTGTCTCCTCATCCCACAAATGAATATAGTTCAATGCCCGCTGCATAAACAGCTCGACATCGGCCTCTTTTTCGAGTTCTCGGGCAAAAAGGGCTATGCACCAATCGTCGTAGGCAAGCTCAAGCGTATTGGGAACCGACTCGGTGACCTTGTCGACAGGGGTATAGCCCAAAGCCTTATAATAATCGAGGCCCGACCGCCCTGCATGTGCAGGTACAGGTGGAGCAGGGTTTTCCAATGCTTTGGTACGCATAGCTTGGTACAAAAATTCGGCATCCCAGTCACGGTAACCCTTTTTATAGGCATCAACGATGATGGGAATCAGGTGATCGCCCACCATTGATTCCCCAAAAACATTCAGAAAATGCTGAGCTGGCAACCATCCGTACGATCGTGTTTTCGATTCGATCGATCGTATAAAATCGTTTACATGGTCGGGGGCAACCAAGGTAAGCAACGGGTGCTGCGACCGATAAGTATCCCAGGCCGAAAAGGAACCATAGTAGTTGTATCCACTGGCCGTATGGATCTCTTTATCGGGACCCCGGTAGCGGCCGTCTACATCCTGTGAGATATACTGTGCCAAAAGCGATCGATAGAGTGCCGTGTAGAAGATAACCTGTTGATCGTGGGTAGCCCCATCAATTTGAACCCTACTAAGCTCACTGCTCCAAATAGCTCTGGCATCGTGATGAACCTTGTCAAAATCCCAATGGGGTATCTCCTCATCCATATTTCGGCGGGCGCCCTCCACGTCGACGTATGAGAGGGCAACTTTAACCATAATCTGCTCATTTTCTTCGGTCGAAAAGGTCAGGAATGCTCCTATGTTATGTCCATCCTCACCATTTTTGTAGGGCCAAATGCTGCCTCCCGACTCGGGAGTGGTATAGTCGTTGTCGAAGGTACCGTAATAGTGGAATGGCTTGTTAAAACGGGCTACAAAATAGACTGCACCCTCTCCATTGTATTTTACCCCTTCAATGGTTTGGTTGTCAACAATGGTAAGCTGCGATAATTTTGTGGCGCTGTTTTCACCAATCTCATGACCAACATCCAAAATGATTCGGGCATAGGGATCGGCCGGAAAAGTATAACGATGAAAACCCACCCTTCGGGTTGTGGTTAATTCGACCTTTACTCCATAATCCTTCAACAAAACCGAATAGTATCCCGGAGAAGCACTCTCCTCTGCATGATCGAACCGGGAGCGGTAACCACTATCGGGGTTTTCACGGGTGCCGGGAACTGTTTGCAGTTTGTATCCCGTAGTAGGCATCAGCAGAATCTCTCCTCCATTCACCATCCCTACGCCGCTCCAATGCGTATGGCTAAATCCCATAATGGAGTTGTCGGTATACACATAGCCGGCAGCATAGGTCCAGCCCCGGGTATACATATCGGGGCTCAAATGAACCAATGCATAAGGGAGAGATGGGCCGGGAAAGGTATGTCCGAAGAAATCGGTGCCAATAAATGGATCCACCAGATCGACCGGATTGGACTTTTCGGAGGGTTCACAGGCGACCATTGCCAGCAGGAGCGACAGGCCCATCAACCTTAAAAGATAACGAAAATTGGTCATATCAATCTGATTTGGATTAGAACATGCTTCTAAAATACGAAAAGTAGGTTAACCTCTAAGGCCGCATATACGATATCCTTTATTTGCGAAGCGTAAATTGGTCAACTACATTGTTTCCCATATTGATGGCACTATATCGAAGCATATTCCCCTCGATTTGGATATGCAGGTATTGGTGCCCCTTTGAGTCGCGCATTGCGGCATAAGCTTCTTGCCCTATATCCCTGTCGCGCGCTGGTTGCGCAACCGAAATAACATACACAGTTCCCTCTCCCGGGGTGGTAGCTACTTCCCCTCCTTTCATAGGATGGGAGCGCATGTAGTAGTGGATGTGTCCGCTCAGCACCAGATCCACCTGATACTTATCGAAAAGGGGAATCCATTCGCGCTGAATGTTGTAGTAAGGGGAATTAAAATTATAGGGAGGGAAATGGGTGACCACAATTTTCCAATCCGCATCGGTATTAGAAAGCTGATTCTCAATCCAGTCGTTTTGAGCTTTGAGCGGCGAGGTGGCATCAAGCATCAGAAACAGAGCATTTTTGTACCTGAACGAATAGGTTTGCTCTGCAGGAACACCCTCTGGCCCATTTTTAGGATAGCTAAACATCTCCTGAAACATCCATGCTCCCAATCCGGCTCTGTTGTCGTGGTTGCCGGGAACTGCCATCATGGGAATGCCATGGTTGATAAATCCGGTATAGGCAAACAGATCATCCCAATGGTTGCGGTAAAGGCCATCGTTGACCTGATCGCCCGAAATTATCTGAAAAGCTGCTTCCGGATGATTGTCAATGGCCAGTTTAACCAGCTCCCCATAAAAGGAAGAGTTATGTACATCTGAAAATGCTATAAACGAGAAGTTGTTGTCGCTGTCAGCCGTTGCAAATGTATGTGCAAGGCTCCAATCGTCAGAAGGAGATATCAGGTACTCATAGGTGGTTCCCGGCTCCAAGCCTTTGAGTGCAGCCGTGTGTCTTTTAATATAACGGTCATTCATCAGCAATCGGTCTTCCATAAGGAAGGACGTTGCGTCGGCCGAAAACGTGTTTTCTGTCCCCTTCTTTCTGTACCAGATCTTACCATCAATGCTTTCTGCGTTGGTTCGAAACTGAATATCCACTGTAGTCGAAGGATTGTCACTCCAGGTCAGCAGAACCTGATCGGGAACCTCAGACGAGGGAGTATTGGTGGTTCGGAAAGCGTTGATCAGGTGCGATTCAACGCCGCGGCCTCTGGTGGTGGTCAAGAGCAGGGCGCCTTCCAATTCAGCAGGCACATCGAGCAGCACCAGCTCCGTCCAGTCGTGGTAGGTAAATGCCCCATTTCGCAGTTCACCAACAAACTGACGCTCAGGGAAGAAATTCGACAAAACGAGGTTTTCATTTGGATTTACCGCAGATACCGCCACAAAATAGTGCAGGCCGTAGTTCTCAAATCCGTTGACACCCAAACCAATACGACCCTTTTCAAATTGTTTCTGCCACACTTCGTAGGTGGTTTGTTCGTTCGAAATGGTTTTATCAATTTTTTCAAAACCCCCAGGAATCAGCCAAAAAGGAAGATCTTGCTGTTTGTTGCTGCGCATTACCGATACAACCACCGGGACATTGGCATCGAACATCCAGTGGGTTGTCGAAAGTGACTTTTGCTCTTGGTCAGTAAAAAGAGAGAAAAGCTTCTCGTTGCTTAATTGCTTAATTGCTTCCTCATCGGCCTGTGCATAAAGTTGGGTTACCACCCTGTCTATAACACTTTTTACATTTCCGGTAGGCGCCGTCTGTGGGGTGCAGGCCAGTAAGAGAGAGAGGCCTATGGCAAGACCCATCAACCGACTGTGGGTTATAAACTTTTTTAGATGCATAGCATTGTATAATTTCATAGGTTGCTTAAGATTTCATTAAAACCATTCGGGGCGCGGCGGTCCAGCAAACGGGGCAGCTCCTTTGTTAACACCGGGAACTCTTTCGACCGAAATAAGCGATGGCTCCTGGGTTTCGGGGGCGGCAATAAAGCCATAGTAGCGTCCCATCCAATAGTCGTGGATAAACCGAACCGGCTCTAAAATACGCAATCCTGAGTGACCGCCATCCAGCCGCTGAACATTGTAACTACCTCTTTCAGTGGCAATCTCTCTTGCCGACAGGGCCTTCCGGCCTCCTTCGTATGATATATATCCAGCTTCGATATGGAGATCGTCTCGATGCGAATTGGAGAAAATTCTCGATTCCGGAATCAGATGCCACTCGCGCAGGCGCTGCACAGCTATATCTTCTTCGCTATCGTTGCCCGTAAGTGCGCCATACGAGAAGTTAAACCAAGCAATTTTCTGCATCCGTTTCACCTCCCAGGTTCTTTCCAGACTTCTCAGATAAATCGATCTCAGTTTGGGATCTTTTTCATAGCGCAACAGGGTGTTGTAACTCTCAAAAGCAAGGTCGTCGTCCCAGGGAGCGATGTTTTCGGGAGGAAATACATTTTTCTGACGCAGGGTGTTGAAGTGGTATCCCCACGAAAGAAGTTGCTGATAGCCCTCCTTAAATTTTGGGTTACCTGTAAGTGTGTAGGCCGATTGCATAAACGACAGTGCTTCCAATCCATTCAGGCCCTTGTCCATGAAACCATAAGGCCGCAGCAGATAATCGGGATCCCACCTACCCCATCGGGTGGGTTTGCCATCCATATCGTGCAAGGTCCAGCCACTATCTATAATATAGGATGCAATGCTTGCTAAATGCTGTTTGGCAATCTCCTTCTCCTCTTCCCGGGCTACCAGATCGTGAAACAGCGTAATTCCATAAAAGTGGGCCGTAACCTCATCGCTCGAAGTATCTCCTTTCCAAAACCACAAACTGTCTGCAGACGGATACCATTTGGCAGGCAGTCCGCCCGACCCATGGATAGACCTGTTGTGTTTATCTGCAGTGGCCGACCAAATAGCTCTGGCAAAAAATCCTTCAATCGGCGCAATACGCTCAAGCCAGATGAGTGCTTTGAAAGCCTCCAAAGCCTCTTCCCTGGCCTTCGGATCTCCGGTAACAGCATATTTGTATGACATTGCCGCAAGGTAAGGTGCCGTATGTCCCCCGTCGTTGTCGCTGATTTCGCGAATCCATTCTCCATTTTGGTTAAGTAAAGAGTGGATGAATCCATGGCGCTTGTGGCCCCATTCATCGAGATGTCTTTCGAAATGATCGGCCTTTTTAGACAGGGTGAAAGGCTCATAGCGAATGATGCCAATACCTTTATCGGTGGCAATGTATACCACGTGATCGCCTGCTGCAATCTGGTTTACCCGATTCCCCGGAAGCCACAAATCTGCGCCAAAATAATGGAACTCACCTCCAACCATACGGACAGCTCCCCGTTGTGTGCCAATCCAAAGGTCATTGTCAAATCCCGATGCGAGACAAGTTATATCCTCAACCGGCAGGCCATCCTTTCCCTGCAGGGTAGTAAGGGAGGCGCCACGCAACACAGAAAGGCCACGGCTGGTTCCAATAAACAAACGGCTACCCAACGACTGCAAGTCGGTGAGCCGAGAAGACAAAAAGGTTCCCCAATCAATAAAATCTTCGTTGACCATGAGGCCATCGAAAAGCACCAGTTTTCCGGGACGTAGCGCATAGAGCGTTCCGCTATACGAGGCAATCCGTTCGATTGGGCCAAGTTTAACTGGCGTTACGTGAATCTGAGTTCCATCTTCCATCGCCATAGTGAGGTTGCTGGAATAATAACCCGATTCGGGCTTGGTCGTCACAAAGCGATTGTCCTGAAGCTTGTATATATCATCGATGGTGGCAGCATGCACCACTCCGAGGTGGGTACATAGGTCAACAAACTGTTTGTCATCAATTTTCTCCCAACTACGAGCCCCCAGACGATACAAGCCATATTTGGTCAATGCCCAAACCATACCTCCTTCACGCTGAAGTTCAACTACTTCCGACGGCGCACTAAGGTCCCTTTCGAGTTTTCCACCTTTTAGTCGGTATACAGCCCCACCGGTGAGCACCAATGGGATTTCTCCATTCTCAACTATCGATACTACCTCTTGGTCCGTAGGAATAATGGTAGACATCTCCTGTAAATAGACATGGTCTGATTGAGATTTCCTTTGCTGCCCATTGAGCGCAGGTGAAAACCACAAACCTAACAACAATGCTGCAAGGGTTATTGAGATTTTTAAGGAACCATTTTTCATAGAATCAAATTTTAAGAAGCTTTTCATCAACTATGCTCTACCTGTCGGAAGGAACATCGGGAATATCCTGTACACATCTAAATCCAACAAAATACCGACTAATCTCAACAGGATGTAGGTAATACCGCTGGGTAGTACGGAAAAAAGACCAGTTGTTAAAATTGGATCCCCCGCGCATAACCTTATAGGTTTCGCCATACTGTTGCATGGGATACCCATTTCCTGGATAGGGTTGATACCAGTCGGATGTCCACTCCCAAACGCTGCCGGCCATATCAAATGCCCCATAAGGACTTGCAGGCTTGGCGATTGAACCACCCCGGGAAGTCCGCTGATCCCAAACCACAAAGGATTCGTCGAAAGTATCTCCCCATGGGAACATCCTGCCGTCGATTCCCCGGGCTGCCTTTTCCCACTCCTTTTCGGTAGGCAATCTCTTCCCTACCCACTTACAGTATTCGTCGGCCTGATGCCAGTTTACAATCGCCGACCGCTCTTCTCGCCCCTCGGGCAGAGTAAAACTGGGGTCGAATTGACTGAATGCCCCGAAGCTCACCTCATATTGGTCAATGAAGTATGCCCCGGTGGTGGCCATATGTTTTGGACGTTCGTCTGGATCGCCCACTTCGCAGCCCATAATAAAACTTCCGGCAGGAACATAGACCATTCCCGATGGGGGAATTGGAAGTTTAACCTCCTGTGCAAAGGGAAAGAGGGATAAGGCCATGAGGCATGTCGTTATCCAAATTTTTGCATAAGAGTTATCGCCTTTAGGTCCGAATTTTTTCTTTTTTACCATTTTGGGTCTATTATTCCATAATACCTACCAAACCAATAGTTGCGAATCATAGCAGCTGCCATACCTTCCTCTTCCGAAACCACCTCTGCGATGGTCCCGTCTTCCTGTGGTATTTTAAAAACCTTCGTTTGCCGATCGAATCCCCACATATCTTTCATTACCTGACGGTGATGATCGGTAATTGCATCTTCGCGGGTTAACACCTGGTAAACCATAACCATCCAAATGCTGCTCTCCCATGAATAGTCCATATCGCGCCATTGCACCCAGTGACGGTTAAGGTTCATTCGGTATTTATTAAGTAAGTCGGGATCCTTTTCGTAACGCATAATCATATACAGCGCTCTTACCGCATGATAATCATCGCCAATATTTCGCCACTCCTCGGGAAAAAGCACCTTCGATTTTAACTGATGGTCGTCGTAATTATACCGGTCGATCAACATTCGGTAGGCAGCATGGTAACGCTCGTTGCCTGTAAGTGCGTGGGTTACCTTTAAGCCCATAAGCATGAGCAACGAGTTGAGGGGCTGATGGGGTAAGTCGGGACAAAGATTTCCCCAGAGGGTCATTTTTCCGTCGGGATCAACAATTTTGAAATTGTGGTCAACTATGCGGCCAACAAACCTGTCGAGCAAATCAGCAGCCTGTTGTCGGTGGTGTTCATCGGCGCACAATTCATAGTAAGTACCCACGCCATAAAGGACTGAGGTAAATTTATCGACGCTCAAATCTCCAAGCCACCTATAGCCGGGCATTGAAGTACTTTGGTGCCATTCGTGGTACCAGAGCACCTTCTCGTGCCACAATGGCTTGTCGGTCTGATTGAAACTACGGGCTATCAACCCCGGGATTCCCGTTACCTGCTCAAGTTTCAGGATTGCACCGAAAATCTGATTGGCGATCTCACGATCGGCCGGATCTCCTGTAAGAGCATACTTATGGGAATAGGCAGCCAGCATTTCTGAAGTTGGATCTAGACAGTCGGCCTGTGCTCCAACAATAGGCCGATCCAAACCGGCAGGGGGGAAAATAACATGCTGCATAATGGCCCCTTCGTTCCAGTGGTTCCCAAGCATCAATTTATCGAACATATCAACTTTTACATGCAGTGGATCAGTTCGCTTGGGAAAGTCGTTAACGGTTTGTGCTTGCAGAACGACAGCAGATAACAAGAACGACAGCAGATAGAGCGTTTTTTTTGCCATTATGGTTGTTCTTTTACGGGTTCACCAATAACACCTAGGTATCGACCCATCCAATAGGGAAGCAGCCAGATATCGCCGGCACTGAACTCCTGACGGCCTGCTCCTCTCGCATCAAGGTCGAAACGATTGGAGTTGTGCCGTCTGATGGCCAGTTCATCCGGCGGAAGTACCTCCGTAATGGTTTGATTTCTGAAATTAGGGGTTATGAACTCAATATCTTTCCGATGGCTGTTTTCGATGGTCCAGTCAATCAAATCGAGCGGATACTCCTGCATATACCAGATAGCCTCGTCTAAGTCAAACTCCTTCACCCCTACCATGGCGGTCATTATGTTCCACAAACCCTCCTTCTCAGGTCGCTCTGCTTCAAAATGATCAAGAATGGATTCTCTGTAAAGTGCCTTCAGACTATCGGTAAAGGCATAACGGTATAAACCCCAGTAGCCAACATAGTACATCTCGTCGTCCGAATGGTTCCATCCCGATGAAAGCATCTTTGCCCAATCGTCTGCATCTTCGGGCGCCATACCAATTTCAGACATGGGCCGCATCATGTTCTCTAAATAGCCATGTTCTTCCATGAGGTAATAGGCAGCTTGCTTGAACTTCTCCTTGCCGGTAAAATGGTAGGCAGTCTGCAACATTCCAACAATGTTGGAAGAGTTGAGCTTACGGTCGCCTATGTTCGTGGGAAATCCATTCACATAATCGGGATGCCATCTTCCCCAAAGCGTAGGCTCTCCATTCCAGTCGACCAGGTAATAGTCGTTGTTGAGCACATGCGACATCAGGGTATCGATCAGCATTATCGCCTGCGCCTTCAGTTCAGGAACATCCACCAATTCAGCAATCACCCCAAAGGCAAAAATATGTCCAATCGCTTCATCGCTGCTGGTGGTAGACTTCCAGTCCCACTCCGGATCGTCGGTTGGCCTCCAGGGTTTATCGCCAACATTGTACCCGGCCCTTTGGAAAGAGCGTGAAGGAAATCCCGATTCCATAGGGTTAATGGTGTAGAGCCGTTCCATAGCATCGAGCGACTCCCGTACATTTTGCAGGGCATCGGCCGATTGAGTAACAGCATAGCGGAGTGCCTCACCGGCAAGGTACATAGAGGTCCAAAGGCCATCGTTGTCGCTGTTTTCGAGGGTGCCTGTGGTCACATCTCCATTCTTCATCCAAGAAACTGTTGCATTGAAGCCGGTTCTGATATGGCGTTCACGAACTTGTTGGTCGTAAAACATGGCCTTGTCGTGAAGTGTCATCGCTTTAAAGTAGATTTGACTTACACCTGCAGTGGTCAGCACCAAAACCGACTGGTCGGGACCTTTCGCAAAAGCCAAAACTTGATCGGATGGTAACCAGCGTAAGCTGGAGTAGTAATCTGCTCTGTCTCCATCTTTCAGCTTAAATGCGCCTCTGGTGGTTCCCATCCAGATTTCTTCATCAATAATTTCGATGGTGGTAATTTCAGTCCAGGGTAGCTGCCGCTCAATATTTCCTGTTTTTTGACGGGTGGCGGTATCGAAACGAAAATAGCCATCGTTGGTGCCCATCAAAAGATGCTGCCCACTCAAGGCCATGCAAGTAACAGGTGTTGTTTCCATTACCCGGTCCAGACGATTGTTCGCAGAGGAAAAGCTGTACAATGAATGGTCGCCCCGAATCCAAAACAACTTGCTGTTTTCATCGAAAACAATCTGTCGGACCGCATCATCCTCAAGGGTACCCTCCCACAAGTATTCAGAATCTTTCAGCAATGCCAATTGAAGTCCATCCGATATAAGGAAAGCAAATGCATCGCCACCGGCAAAAATCCGAGCATTGGGCATAGAATGCCTCGAATAGAGGTTTCCGGCCCAAGCATTGCTGAAAACCGCCTTGTCGTATAGGTACACAAACTGATCCTGATAGAGCCCAATGGCCGAGATTTTTTTATCGGAGGTAGGTTTATCCTGAAAGTCAGGTACGACTGTACCCGGAAACAGGTGTTTTCCAGCACGCAATCGCATCAATCCTTTGCTTCCCAGAAGCTGGATATAGCCATTCCGGTCGGAGGCCACCTGCATAAGTTGAATGGATAGATCCTCCAAATCATACTTAACTGCATAGTCCTGCATGAAAGGAACATCTGCGTGAAACTGCCCTTTAGGCTGGTCGTTCTGTCCTGTTGGTGCACAGGCAGCAAATAGTACTACCGATACTAAAATGACGAATAATGAATGAATTGATCGATTTTTCATATAATCCTTTGGATTTAATTTTACAAATTACCAGCGTTATTATGGCTTCTCGGGTGCGCCAATTACACCCAAATAGCGACCCATCCAGTATGGAAGCAGCCAAATATCGCCTGCACTATATTCACTTGTCCCGTTGCTTCCAATCCGATCGAGCCTAAACATATTGGCGTTGTGTCGCTGAATGGGACGTTCATCGGGAGGCAAAACTTCAGTTAGGGTTTGTCGGCGGAAATTATCAGGAATAAACTCCACATCCTTGCGGTGGCTATTCTGGATACTCCAGGTAATCAGGTCGAGTGGATGTTCCTGAAGGTACCAAATGGCCTCGTCAAGATCGAATTCCTGAACCTCCACTAAGGCGGTCATAATGTTCCACAAACCCTCCTTTTCGGGCCGCTCGGCCTCCCAGTGATCGACGATTGCCTCACGGAACTGAGCTTTCAGTTCATCGGTAAAAGCATATCGGTAAAGACCCCAATAACCCAAAAAATACATTTCGTCGTCGGAGTGGTTCCAGCTTTCAGAAAGCATGGCCGCCCAATCGCCGGCATCATCGGCAATTCCAATTTTTGCCATTGGCCGCATCAGGTTTTCAAGGTAGCCATGTTCCTCCATCAAATAATAGGCAGCATCTTTGAATTTTTCCTTTCCAGTGAAATGGTAAGCAGTTTGCAACATCGCCACAATATTAGATGAGTTGAGTTTTCTGTCACCAACCGAAGTGGGAAATCCATTCACATAATCGGGATGCCATTTGCCCCACAAGGTTGGCTTGCCATCAAAGTCAATAAGGTAGAAGTCGTTGTCGACCACATGATCCATAAGCTTATCCAGCAGGTGAATTGCTTTTTTACGTACCGGTTCAACATCCACCAGTTCGGCTATTGCACCCAGCACAAAAACATGTCCAATGGCTTCGTCACTGCTGGTGGTGGATTTCCAGTCCCACTCGGGGTCGCTTGCATGCTGCCAGCGATGGGGGTCAGACAGAACCTGGATATAGCCGCTGCGCTCATACGAACGAGAAGGAAAGCCATACACCGGATTGATGGTGTAGAGTCGTTCCATGGCATCGAGCGATTCGATGGTATTTTGGAGTGCATCTGCTGCACCGGTTAATGAATACCGATAAACCTCGGCAGCGAGATACATCGAAGTCCACAACCCATCATTGTCGGAATCCTTTAAGAATCCGGTAGACAAGTTGCCGTTAACCAATCCTTCGAGGGTAGCATTAAACCCATACCGAATATGGCGTGCCCTTACCTGTTGACCAAAATAGTCGGCCTTATCGGCAAGCGTCATCTCTTCGAAGCAGATTTGTGCCATTCCTTTGTCGGTAAGGATCAAAACTGATCCTTCAGGTCCTGCAGATATCGATTGTACACGATCGCCGGGCAGCCAGCGCTCGCCGTTGTAGTAGTTAAACTTTCCATCTTCGCGAAGCATAAATGCTCCCAATGTCGATCCAAACCACAGCTTACCATACACCAGCTCAACGGCGGTAATCTCGGTAACTGGCAGGCGTTGTGCTGGGGCACCTACCAGCTCTCCAGTTTTCAGATCCACCGTCAGGTAGCCGTTTCCTGTGCCAACAATCGCTTGCCCGCCGTTGGGTGTAAAGTCGAATGCCGTTAGCCCTGGCTGATTGAACCTCAACTCCTCTGCGCCGCTGGTAGCGTTTATGGCCACAAGGGCATTTTCTCCCAGCAGATAAAAGCGGTTGTCGGTAGCATTGTGGCGTACAAAAACGACTTTGTCTAGAGAAGCATCCCCTTGCCATCTGATGCCGTCAGCCGCAACCAAAACCAGTTGTTTTCCATTGGCAACCAAAAAACTGAATTCATTGCCTGCAGCAAATATTTTGGCATCCTCCAAACCATGCATCCAATAAATACTTCCTGCCCAGGCATTGCTGAAAACAGCTTTGTTGTCGAGATATACCAGCTGCTCATCGTAGCTGAGCACATCGCGGATTTTTTTGTCGCGCATGGGTCGGTTGCGGTTGTCGGCTTCCAGGGTGCCGGGATAGAGAAATCGGCCATTGTGGGGATGGAGCAAGCCTGCATCGCTCACTAGGCTGACTAATCCGTTTCTGTCGAAAGCGACACGGGTTAAATTCACCCCTTCAGATGTTGAATAGAACTTTATACTATAGTCCTGTAGAAATGGGACGTCGGCATGGAACTGCCGATTTGAATCCATTCTGGAATCTCCCGACTGGTTGCAGCCTGCCAGAAAAGCTATCAGCAGAACCATTAAAATTTTGACTTTTTGCATAATTAAGAGTTTATGAACTGAACAAAAGAATATTTCATTGAAAGATGGACGGTTTACCTGATTCGAAATACCCGGTGTGCCTCCCAGGTCTGGTTAAACATATCGGTGGTTCGCACACTGAGTGTATAGGTACCGGGCGTTAATCCCGATGGCAATTGACCTTTCCAGATGTGGGTCGAAACCGATGGATAGTCCATCGCCCAGCCCAACTTGGTATCGAGGGTCACTCCAAGTACCTGTTCCTTCAGAAAAGGTGTCAGACTGTGCATCCATAGATTCAAGGGATCGACAACAAACTCCTGGGCGAGTGGTTGCCATAGCCCTTCCCGGCCAACACGCATCTCAACTTTGGAGCGGGCCGAACCGGCAAAAACATTCACCAATACACTGGTGGTATCGGCCGCATCGCGCAGAATATCGTCGTCGAGATGAATGTTCATCTGATAGTTTTCGGGACGTCCGGCAGGTTTGAACCGAACCGAATAGGTATTGCCGCTAAATTTTATAATAGAATAACCATTAGGAGCGCCGTCGTTCATGGTTGCATGCGGAATACCCCGCTCATCGGCAATTCCGCACCACCAGCTGCCACTTACCGTTGCATTAACAAGATGGTGATGGGGAACCTGGCTATTCCATTCAGGTTCTTCCTCGAGAAAAAGCTGCATCTGACGGTGTACATGGCCCGAAATGCTGAACACATGGGGATGGTGGTTGATGAGCGAATAGAGTTCAGTCTGCTTGTCGACGGCAACCACAGGAATGTGCATGGCAAGCACCAATAGTCGATCCGCAGGTAGCTGCGAAACGTAATTTTTTACGAACGCAAGTTGGCGTTCAGTGAGATGTCCTCGGTAACGACCATCCGGATTGAAATAAACGTTGTTAAGTACGATGAAGGAAACCTGCCCATATTCAAATGCATAGGTCGAGGGACCAAAATGCTGCCGGAAGGTATAATCGCGGTCGATGTTAACGGTAGCTGCCCGGTCATTGTCATGGTTGCCAAATACATAGTACCACGGAAAGCCGGTTTGCCCAAAGCTTTGGCCAACTTCATGAAAGAGTGCAGGATCGTCTGCAACAATATCACCCAAGACTACACCAAAAGCAGCATCGTGACCGATAATTTCTTCGACTACATCGCGACTGATAAAATTTACTTCCCTGATTCCACGAGCCTGTGGGTCGGCAAGAAACAAAGCAGAGAAATTAGACGATTCGGTTGAATCCCGGTTCAGTGCAAAGTGCAGAAATGGATGGGAGTGGTTTGGGTCTAAATTGTTGAGGAGGTAAAAATGTTGAGGGGTGCCATTGGGGAATGTTGAAAAGGAATAACCCGGAGGTTTGATAACAAAAATTGCGGTGGCGTTGCTGGAAGGAAGCTTCCAATGGCCGTCGTTGTTGGTAACAGCCACCTCTTCACCATTCGAAACCAGAATGCCGGATAAACCTGTTTCATGGAGATCATAATGTTGATTGCCATTGGTATCGAGAAAAACAATACCCTCAATCCATTCCTGAGGAACTGAACTACTGGCAATTGAAATCTCAGGAAGGAATAAGAATCCTGAGAGCATGAATAAGAACGGTACAACTATTTTCATAAGCGGCTTGTTTTTCGATGAAAGTTTAACCGGAAAACTGCCGGCCGGTCAAAAGTATATCAACGCGACCCGTCTGCTCTACCCCAAGGGTAAGTTTGGAAAAATAAGCATAGAGGACAGTATTAC
>CAYGIQ010000003.1:0-3835 GCA_964349885.1 uncultured Prolixibacteraceae bacterium
ATATTAAGTAGAAAAAGGTCTTATTGTGTGATAATACAATTTCTGGCTGTTCGCTTTTGAACACTCCTTCCTCGCGCGGCTAGCCAGAAATGCGAGGAATTTAAATGGGTCGCCCGATAGCGTCCTCAAAAAACCTAACTTTCTTCATATGAAATTAAATCATAAGTGTATTTTTGCAGTGTAGATGAACACAATATAGTTTTGGGGTTCGCCTCAGGAGGTGCGTATGATAAAGAATATTGATATTTCGGTACATTGGCCTGCGCGCAGAGTGTTAGCGCTGTTCAATGTTTTCATGCGGGGGTTATTGCTGATCATTATGGTTTCAATGGTCTCGCAACTCCATGCCCAATCCTTCTTTAATCCATCAGACGATGTTGAAATTGGCGTTGTGGAACATCTGGATGATTTTCTGCCTGATTCCATTGCCCTAATCAATGAGCAGGGCGATCGGGTTTGGCTGAACGATTTCATCGACAAGCCCACTGTGCTTAACTTTGTATACTATCGGTGTCCTGGAATTTGCAGTCCGCTAATGGAAGCAATTGCCGGAGTAATCGACCGGTCGGAGTTGCTGATTGGAATCGATTATCAGGTTCTCACCATCAGTTTCGATCCTTCCGAGACCATCGATCTGGGGGTTAGAAAAAAGGAGAATTACCTCAATCTGATGCGTAAAAAGGATGAGGCAGCCGGAGGCTGGCACTTTTTTGTAAGCGATAGTGCCAGTATTGTCAGGGTTACCGAAGCGGTAGGATACAAATACAAACGTACGGGCAACGACTTTCTGCATGCTGCTTCCGTAATTGTAATTAGTCCCGACAAAAAAATTGTCCGTTATCTAAACGGTATGTATTATATGCCTTTTGAATGGAAGATGGCTATTATCGAAGCTTCGGAAGGAAAATCAGGACCCACCCTCAACCGGGTTTTGCGTTATTGCTATTCCTATGATCCTATCGGCCAGACCTATGTGATGAATTTCACCAAGGTGGGAGGGATTCTTATCATGTTTTTTGCCGGAATCTTCTTACTTATTCTGGTCATTAAACCCAAAAGAAAATTAGAATAACTTAACCAATGTCTTATGCAAGTATCTCAATCTATTATCGAGAACAGCTATCTGCGTGATCAAGGCAAACCCAAAGGGATTGCCGGCTGGATATTTTCCACCGATCACAAGCGGATAGGGCTGCTCTATCTATACTCCATTACCACTATGTTTTTGGTAGGGTTGCTCCTCGGGCTGGCCATGAAATTTGAGTTGGTTGCACCTGGAAAGACCATTATGGAGGCACGCGACTACAATGCCACTTTCACAGTGCATGGTGTTATTATGATCTTTATGGTTGTGGTTCCCGGACTGCCTGCCGTGTTTGGGAATTTTCTGCTGCCATTAATGATTGGCGCCAGAGATGTGGCTTTCCCTAAACTGAACCTACTCTCATGGTATTTTTATGTCGCCGGTGTTTTTTTGGTGCTGGCAGCCCTCATTTTTGGCCAAGGTACTCCCGATACCGGCTGGACATTTTATGCCCCCTACAGTTTTAAAACGGGCACCAATATGCTTCCTGCCATTTTCGGGGCATTTATTCTTGGGTTCTCCTCCATACTCACCGGTCTGAACTTTATTGTTACCATTCACCGAATGCGTGCACCCGGTCTGGGCTGGATGAAACTTCCCATGTTCGTTTGGACGCTCTATGGAACTGCGTGGATTCAGTTGCTTGCTACACCCGTGGTAGGTATTACCCTGGTTCTGGTGGCACTCGAGCGACTTTTTGGCATTGGTGTATTCGACCCAGCTCTTGGTGGCGATCCTATCCTCTATCAGCATCTTTTCTGGATCTATTCGCATCCAGCCGTTTATATAATGATTCTCCCCGCTATGGGAGCCATTTCTGAAATCATTCCTACTTTCTCGCAAAAACACATATTTGGTTATAAAGCACTCATTGTATCTACAATGGCCATTGCTTTTGTGGGTTATTTGGTTTGGGGTCACCATATGTTTACCGCCGGCATGAGCGGTACTGCACAATATGCCTTTTCGCTGCTTACTTTCCTAGTTGCCATTCCAAGTGCCATAAAGGTGTTTAACTGGATTTCGACCATGTACAAGGGCTCCATTACCCTACAAACACCGTTCTTCTGGGCGGTATCGTTTATCTTTGTGTTTATGATCGGGGGCTTTTCTGGATTGGTTCTCGGAGCACTGGCTACCAACATCTACCTGCACGATACTGCCTTTGTGGTAGCCCACTTCCACTACATTGTTTTTGGTGGTGTGGGATTCTCCTTTATGGCTGCCATCCATTTCTGGTTTCCAAAGATTTACGGCCGTATGTATGATTCCACATGGGCAAATGTAGGCTGGGTGATGTTCACCATTGGGTTTATTTCGCTCTACACGCCCATGTTCTGGCTCGGAATGAAGGGTATGCCCCGTAGGTATTACGACTACCTTCCTGAGTTTCACGGTGCTAATATTCTAAGTACCTTCGGATCGTGGATTTTGGCTATGGGTGTTGTGGTTATTGTAGTTAATTTGGTAAAATCTGCACGTCACGGAGCATTGGCTACGGCCAATCCCTGGAATTGCAAAACACTTGAATGGACCATTGCTTCACCCCCACCGGTCGAGAATTTTGATGAGATTCCGGTGCTTGGAGAAGATGACGGCCCTTACAATTATAAATAAAAATCTAACCAGCCTGACATGGAAAATCCGCATGCTGCTCATGCAGAACACTACGATCCCGAAGCCTCGAAAATTGGGATGTGGCTATTTATATTCACCGAGCTGTTGCTTTTCGGTGGTATGTTTATCGTTTACTCGGTTTACCGCTACCTTAACCCCGAAGCCTTCTTCCTTGCGGGTGAACAGCTCAACACCACCGTTGGTGCCATCAATACCATTATCCTTCTCGTCAGCAGTATGACCATAGCCATGGCCACCTCTTCCATCAGAAAGGGGAATATCTGGTTAACAAAACAGTTGTTGGCCGTTACCCTGATGTTGGCTGTGGTGTTTCTTGTAAACAAATGGTTCGAGTGGGGCGACAAGATTTCACATGGTATCTACCCCGGATCTGGTGTAATGCTCGAAACCATGAGTCAGGGCGAAATTCTGTTTTTCGGACTCTATTTTGTCATGACCGGTTTGCACGCCATCCATATTCTGGTAGGAATTGGTCTCATTGTATGGACCATCGTTGAAGTGAACAAGGGTCTCGTAACCGATCACAAATACGACCTGCTTGACAACAGCGGGTTGTACTGGCACTTGGTCGATATTATTTGGATCTTCCTGTTTCCCCTATTTTATCTCATCCATTAAACTGCAACCGAAATGTCGAACGAAAAAGACCACATAGTCCCCTATTCTTCATTTGTGATCATCCTGGCGATTCTGCTGGTACTCACACTGGCCTCAATATCGATTGTGAATATTGAACTCGGTGGTTTAACTGTGGCCGCCGCCCTTCTTTTTGCCATTGCAAAAACCTATCTGGTGCTGAGCTACTTTATGCACCTAAAGTACGATAAACCCTATATCGGGATAATGGTAGGACTGGTATTCCTGCTTTTTCTCGTGGTAGTGGTAATTACATTCCTTGACTACTTATACAGAGGTTAAACATGTACAATTCTGAAATAACCCAAGCTTCAAATTTTGTAACCGGCGTCGATCAGGCTTTTCTGGTCATCATGGGAATATCGTTTGTGTTCCTTCTTGGACTGACGGCGGTAATGATTTATTTTATATACCGTTACAACAAGAAACGACATCCAACCCCGGTGCAAATTGAGGGTAGCACAAAACTCGAAATTG
>CAYGIQ010000003.1:3845-44321 GCA_964349885.1 uncultured Prolixibacteraceae bacterium
CAGTAATTCCGCTTCTCTTAACATTGGTGATGTTCTACTACGGATGGGCCGGTTGGAAACCCATGGGTAACCCGCCAAAAGATGCTATGGAGGTGACTGTAGTAGGCCGGATGTGGAACTTTATTTTCGAATACGAGAATGGTCGGAAGACGGATACTCTCTATCTCCCCAAAGACCAAGCGGTTAAACTTAATCTTTTATCCCTCGATGTTATACACAGTGTATACATTCCTGCCTTCAGGGTGAAGCAGGATATGGTACCCGGTAAGGAGAACAATTTTATGTGGTTTATCCCACAGCGCGAGGGTACATTCGAACTATACTGTACCGAGTATTGCGGACTCAACCACTCATATATGTACAACTTCGTGAAGGTAATGGAAGACAGTCTGTTCCAGCAGTGGTATACCGATACTACCCAGGTAGCTGCATCGGCCGATATCGAATCGCCCGCTGCGGCCGGCCGGCGTATTATGCAGAACATTGGCTGTTTTGCCTGCCACTCCCTCGACGGAGGCCGTCTGATAGGCCCCACCTTCAAAGGCCTTTACGAGAGTGAACGGGTTGTGATAACCGCTGGAAACAAACGTACGGTAGTTGCTGACGATGACTATATCCGCGAATCGATTTACAATCCGAACGACGACCTCGTCGAAGGTTTTGGTCGAGGCTTGATGCTCTCCTACCAAGGCCAGCTTTCGGATGGCGACATATCGCTTATTATTGAATACCTTAAAACGGTGCAGTAGCGGCCAATGAATTGGAAAGAAGGCCTTAAGATTGCCCGGGAACTGGGTAAAATAAGAATATCACTGCCAGTGTCGTTGTCGGCGCTGGCAGGTTTCTTTTTGTACGCCGGGACTGCCGGCTGGGAAGTGCTTGCATTGGCATTTGGCGTTCTATTGATGTCGTGTGGGTCAGCAACCCTCAACCACATCCAGGAGTTCCGTATCGACCAGATGATGTCGCGCACAAAGTCGCGACCCTTGCCCTCGAACCGTATTTCGCTAACGGGTGCTTGGGGTTTTGCCCTTGGTTATATGATTGCCGGCTCCCTGCTTTTGGTCCTCTGGTTTCCCCCTACCGCGCTCATTCTTGCATGGGTTACCCTCTTTTGGTACAACCTGATTTATACCCCACTCAAAAAAGTTACCGCTTTTGCTGTGGTTCCCGGATCTGTAACCGGTGCCCTTCCCCCTGTAATTGGATGGACGGCTGCAGGTGGTGGTGTATGGGATCTTGATATTCTGCTGGTGGCTGCCTTCTTCTTTATCGGGCAAATACCGCACTTTTGGTTGCTGTTGCTGATGTTCGGCGAACAATATGGTGAAGCAGGATTGCCAACCCTCAACAAAGTATTCTCCCGGATGCAAATCAAGCACATCTCCTTTGTCTGGATTATGACCACGGTTGCCAGTGCTTTTATGGTTATGGGCTATGTGATTACCCATCAATGGTTACGACTTGCCTTGCTGGTATATATTCTCTTTTTGATTTACTCTTTGGTGCTTAGATTTTTTGTTCAAAAAGAGTTTCAGCCACTCGCTCCATTCTACCGGCTTAACTTTCTCTACCTGCTTATGATGTTTTTGCTTATGGCTGAGGGTTGGCTGTCCCGTTAACCATTTCGTACAAAACACCTTCCCGCAAGGCATATCCTGTATGTACGATTCTGCTTATACTGGTCTGATCCATCAGCGTTTTACCCAAAATGAGGGCCGGAACGATCAGGTCGGTTCGCATCGCATCCATCCCTTTTAGTCGAATGCGTTCTGCTGTTGTGGTTGCCATCATCATTTGATAGATCTTACTGAAGTCCGACAAGGAAATCTCCTTAAACCGACGAAATACCATCTCCGGATCTACTCCTTCCAGTACATCTGAGAGGGTACTAAAGGCTCCCGAACAACCTATGAGGGTGTTGACCCCAAACTGCCGACAAGCGTCAAGTGCACTGCTGTGTACCTGTTTGAAGTGCTCGGCTATGCGCGAGACTTCCTCATGCGTGATGGGATCCGAAATGGGAAACTGGTGGATTATACGTGTCATGCCTGCCGGAAAACTGCCCTTCCAATGCAATGAGCCATTCTGGCAGATGATAATTTCGTTGCTACCCCCTCCAATGTCGAGAATAGCCGCCGGTGCTTCCAGTTTGCCCAAAGCCAGCTTAACTCCTTGGTAGATTAGCTGTGCTTCGCGATCGCCACTGATTACCTCGATTCCTATGCCAGTTTTTTGATGAATGCGCTGCGCAAGGGTTTCGCGGTTGCCTGCATGACGAACCGCCGAGGTTGCCAGTATCCTAATGTTTGGGGAATTTAGAACTTTTGCTTGCCTAACCTGCCTTTCCAGGGCAGCAACCGCTCTGACCATGGCTGCTTCGCTCAGTTGGTTGTCGGAAATTTGTTTGTCGCCCAAACGCACATACTCCTTGCCCTGAAAGCAGATGTTGACTTCACCTTGTACAATGTCGGCCACTACCAAATTGCTTGTATTGGTTCCCAAATCAATTATTGCTGTGCGCATCGCTCCTTTTTGGTTAGAACGTTGGAGGGTTCTTAATTGTTGTGAAATTTCGGGTTGTCTGAGTAGGGAAGTTTTGGTTCGATTCCTGAGTCAAAGCCAGATCAATGGAAGTCCAATACCTCGAAAATAATTTTCAGTGGCGACAGTATTTATGGCGCAACCTAGCATGAATCCACCACCGCCCGATCCACAAAGCTTCAAAAGATAGTGGCCACTTAGCAGACCGTTGGCAAAATGTGGTTGAATCTTGGGTGGAATCATTGGGCCAAAATGGTTCGATTGAAATTCAGAGAGGACGAACATGGCATCTTCGAAAGCCGGATGGTTACCACCGATCAAAGCATCGATGGCCTTTGTCGTAGCAGGAAAATAAACTCCCTCCAACAGCGCTTTGAACTCTGGATCCTGACTTCGCAAGAGAAACTGTTCCACCAGATTTCCGGTAGATGCTGACATCAGCGTATCGATTAAGAATAGTTTTGGCCTATTTTGCTGCCTGTCTTCATTGGCAATTCCGCGGTTCCACGAAAGAAATGTCAACGCATTATGGAGCCTGACTTCACCTGAAGTACCTATCGAAAGTGGTACATCGACATACGAAACCAACGGATCGAGGCCCGAAGAGGTGCCATGATAAAACTGCTCAATCTTGGCCAGCATTTTTCGTACCTCGGCCAACGGGCGTTTCTTGGTTTCCGGCAGTGCGTAACGGTCAAACAGAGCCGCTGTTAAAGCACCGGAACTGCCTACTCCATATCCCTGCGGAATATTGGAGGTGAAACAGAGTCCGTGCAGCACATCGTGCCCGAATGTTTTGAGTTGTAAATAATCAAACCCAGCCGCATCGGCCGCAAGGTATTCGGCTAGTAGCTGAAGTTGATGGTTGGAGTCCTTCTGCGATGCTTCGTCGGATAGACCGGAGGCAACCTGGTCAAACCGGCCGCTGAATGCTGGGTAGGGAAGGGCAAATCCTTCAGATCCGAGCAACAATCCATACTCTCCCAACAACAATATTTTAGATGAAAAGCTTTTCATGCCAGCTTTTTTGGACCGTCACCCAGCTTGTCGTCGAGCCACCGGCCCTCCTCGCAAAGCGATGCCAGTCGGGATTCGATGAATGGCAATACGGCCCCACGAGCCGTTTCAGGATATATCAGCAGGAGGTTGGGACCAGCATCGAGGGTAAAACAGATGGGAGTGCCTGTTGCATTGCGAAAAGAGCGTACCTCCTCAATAATTCTTAAAGATGAGGGTTTTAAGAGTAGTCCATCTGTCGATGAGGTCATAAGCAGAGAGTGCAGGGTAAGCGCCTCGGTCTCCACAATTTGGGCAAATGTAGAAAAATCCTCCTCTTGCATCGACTTAAACAATTTTTGTAGGTGCTCACGGGCCTGCAGGTAGCGGGCCGCTGCAAAGGGGTGGGCATCCATAAGCTGATGCCCCATTGAACTGGAAAGCGACTTTTTCGAACTGCTCACAATCATAATTGCAATGCTCGGATTGCGGAACATTGAGTCAGCGGAAAGCTCCACGGGGATGGCGTAATTGTCGCTACTTTCCGGAACAGATTCGGCATGGCCCCACATAGACCAGCCTCCAAATACAGACCGTGAGGCGCTTCCAGAGGCAAGTCTCGCCAGCTCCGATGCCCTTCGGTAAAAGGCGCTGTTAAGATTGTGATTTCCGGAAATCACTTGCTCCATTTCGGCTATACACAAGGCCAATGCTGCCATCGATGAGGCCGATGAGGCTATGCCCGTTGAGTGTGGAAAGGTATTGCTGCTGTGAAAGGTGAAATGGTATTCATTTAGGAACGGCAGCTCTGGAGAAATGCTTTTTAGATAGGTAGTGATTCTGTTTGCAAACTGCGGATTAGACGTCCCTTCGAAAAAGAGTTCGGCCGACACGCCTGCCGTAGATTTTAATCGGGCCTCCATACGGGTTGTGGTGAGGGCACTTTGCATCGATATGCTGAGTGAGGGATTTTTAGGCAGCTGTCTGCCATACTTACCCCAATATTTCACCAGAGCGATGTTGGAGGGTGCCTGCCACGTGGTCGAAAAAACTTCGGGTCTCATAAGCGTATCATTTCTCGATAGTTGAACAAAGTTGTATATCCCAGGTCTGCGAAATAGTTGGTTACATAGCCCTCCCCGCGGTCTGAAGCTGCCAGCACAAAATCGCCACCCCAGGCTCCGAGTGATTTTATCGATCCCTCGAAATTACTGAATTCCCTCTCTTTGATGGGTTGAACGTTCAACAAGGTACCCACCAGCGACTCATGTTGGTCGATTAATCGACAAAAATGTAACAGATCGCCCGATTGTGCCATCTGAAGTGAAAGATCAGTCATGGTGTTGATGTATTCGGTGGAGACATCTTTTTGGGCGAAATTTCTGACTGCCTCCAAACTGTTTTGCTTTCGGTTCAGGTATACAAACCATAAGTTGTTGATGAACGGTGGGCGAAAGTCGACTGGTTGTGACCAAGGAACTCCATGGTCATTTCGGAAAAGGATAGGGGTATCTGCAAGCGCTGCGGCAATATCGTATCCAGAACTCCCAAAACTTCTGGCGTTCAGTAAATAGGGGTCTACATTGGCCCAGCGGGCAATATTGGAAATCAGTGAACTACCCGAACCGATTCCCCATTCCGGAGGAAAGTTGAGTTCGGCCTTTGCTGCAATGCATTTGGTGGTTAAAAGAAATTCGGGCTGTAATTCACGCACATGAAGCAAAATCTTATGCAGGGCCTTGGCAAGATTCGGTTGGTCGGTTTCCAGAAGATCAAGGGTAGAGGCAGCGTATCGTGCCCACATCCATGGCCGCCCATTTGAAAAGGCATTCCAGAGCAAACCTGGTTGACCGTCAACCGTTTCTATCGTCAATGATTGTCCGTACCGCAGCGGTATTGCAAATCCTGTTGCTCCTCGCAGAATCAGGTATTCTCCTGAAATCAGCAGTTTGGCATGAGCATATAGGTGCAATTTACTGTCAGACATGGTTTCTTCGCAGCTGTGCTATAAAATCTTCGACTGCAGCATGCGATACTTGCTTACCCAAAAAGTGCTGCAATGCTGTTTCGGTTTCCTTCCCGGTGCAACCCAACTGTTGCAATATATTGGGCAAATGCATTTTCATGTGGCCTTGCTGGATGCCTGAGGTGATTAAGGCGGTGACCGCGCTAAAATTGTTGGCCAAACCGGCAGCTGCAGCTACCATCATCATTTCTCCGGCATTGGGATTGCCCATTATTTCCATAGCCAAGCGTGCCTGTGGGTGTGCACGGGTTAAGCCACCAACGGTTCCGAGTGCCAGTGGAAGATAAAGGGTATATCTAAAAAGTCCATCGGCAACTTCGGCATGTGAGAGCGAGCGGTAACTTCCCTTTTCGGCTGCAAAGGCATGGCCGCAGGCTTCTACAGCACGCCAATCGTTTCCGGTTGCCAGCACCACTGCATCAACACCATTGTAGATACCCTTGTTGTGGGTTACCGCCCTCGAAACATCCACGCCTGCAATTTTGGTGGCCATAACAAATTTATGGGCAAAGGCTTCGGGCGTTAGCGAACCACTCACACTGGCAAGGGCTTCAATAGGTGCTTCCACCCAGCATTCTACCAAACTCATGGGGGTGTAATTCGACAGAATCGACATAATCACTTCGAGTTCACCATCAATGGGGTGTTGAGTAAGTTCCTTCTGTAGCACCTGCGCCATCTCCTCCAGACAGGTATTGATAAAATTGGCGCCCATAGCATCGGCGGTTTCAAAGGCTACATCAATCTGATAATAGTTTTTGATCAGACCGGTCTTATTCAGCAGTTCAATTTGTGTGATGCCTCCACCGCGTGCTTCCATTTTCCGGGTAGTAGATTCGGTAGCTTCGAGCATTCGGCTCCGAATCTTGGGAAACCTGCCGGCAAGCACTTCTGCACTGCCCGACCAGGTAAAATGGACCTGTCCGCGACGTTCGGTTCCCACCAATCTGGCTTTAAAACCTCCATGCCCGGCCCAGAATCTGGCTGCTTTTGCAGCGGCAGCCACAACCGAACTCTCCTCAATGACCATGGGTACAATATAGTGGTGGTCATTGACCACTACATTGGGAACCACCCCAAACGGCAGATGAAAATCGGTAAGGTAGTTCTCGCTGAAACGGGAAAAGAGCTGCTGCTCTTCGCTTCCCGGATGCTGGTATGCCTCCAACCAGCCTTCGAGATTGTCTCTATCATCGAGGATTTTGGAAAGGGTGGCAATACGTTCGCCTCGGCTTAGTTTAGAGAAGCCTTTTATGAGAGGAATGTTCTGCTTTTGATTCATAGCCGGGGCTTTAGCAGGGCTTGTGCCATAGCATATCCTTCGAGCTGTGCAGATACAAAATCCCGGAGGGGACCATATTCTCCGCGACTATGTTTTAAAAAGGCCGAAGCCTGAGCATAGATGGCAGGCATTTTTGATTTCGACACCAGAAAATATCCATCGAGATAGTTGCCAATGCCTCCCGAAATGATAAGCTGGCTGCACAATAAATTTTCATTTTGATCCATTAGTGCATTCACCCAATCGACCATTTCCTCAGCGGTGTGGCCAACACTTACAAAGGGTTCAAATTTTTGGCGGTGTGCTTCATCGCGACGCATCAGTTCGAGCAGCGAAAAGTTGGTGCCGCCAAATGCACCAAAATCTAACGCAGCAAGCGGCAACTTTAGGAGCTGCAGTAAACTTGCAGGTCCCATTCCCTGACCAACCTCTTTTACGATTACAGGATAGTCAACTGCATCCAGAAGCCGCGACAAGGACTCGATGGGTGGTCGTGAAATAAGGTTTCCCTCGGGTTGCATCCACTCCTGCAATGGGTTAATGTGTACAATTAGACCGTCGGCGCGGAGTTTCCCGACCAGCCGGTCAATTTTTTCCACTTTGCGTTCCCCGATCAGGTGCTCAACCTGAGCAATACCAAGATTGGCAAAGAGGGGCAAATCGTCGCCCATAATCGGGCGCAGATCGAAGTCTTGGAAATAGGTATCGTCGTCGAGTAATTTACGACAACTGCCCAGTCCCATCCCCAGTCGAAATTCTTTGCATGCATGAGCCAGATTGTGGTTGATGGTTCTGGCCATTTCAGTTCCTCCCGTCATGCTCGAAACCCACAGGGGTGCCCCCAGTGCTTTTCCCAAAAAAGGAATAGATTGGGTTGTTGGCACACCATGGCCATTTAAAATAGGTTCATAATCGAAGCGGCCATCAGACTTGTTTCCGGCTGTTTGTGCATCGAAGGCAAGTTGTATGTGGTCGAGTTTTCTGTCGCTTGGCATGGTTTTTTGTATTCTATTTCAGCAAGTTGCGCGAAATAACCATTTTCAATATCTCGGAGGTTCCTTCACCAATTTGAAGAAGTCGTTGATCGCGGTAAAAGCGTTCGATGTGGTTCTCCCTAAGCAATCCATATCCGCCGTGCACCTGCAGTGATTCGTCGGCCACCTCGCGGGCAATCTCCGAGCAATAGAGTTTTGCCATGGCTGCCTGAGTGCCGAACGGTTTTCCGTTATCCTTAAGCAAGCAGGCATTGTATAGCAGAGACCGGGCGGCTTCGATTTTGACAGCCATCTCGGCAAGTTTAAAGCTAATCCCCTGGTTCTCAGAAATGGATTTGCCAAACTGTTTCCGCCGCTTTGAATAATGCAGGGCCATTTCATAGGCCCCCTGTGCTAGTCCCAATCCTATGGCAGCGATGGAGAGTCGTCCACCATCGAGCGTCGACAGCATAATTTTCATGCCTTCCCCTCGTTTGCCCAAAAGGTTCGATTCGGGTACCCGGCAATCCTGAAACTTGAGTTTGCCGTTGTCGATCGATCGCCATACCAATTTCCCGGTAATGGGCTCCACCGAATAGCCGGGAGTCTTGCGGTCGACTAGGATAGCCGAAATCTCCTTTTTGTCGTCGTTCCAACCCGTAATGGCCTGCAGGGTAATTCCAGCACTGATGTCGGATGCACCATTGGTGATAAACATCTTGGAGCCATTGATTAACCAGCTGCCATCTTTGAGTTCTGCGACAGTTTCAACACCTTTAGGGTCCGATCCAGCATTCTCCTCGGTAAGTCCAAAGGCCCAAACTTTGTCACCCGTACTCAATTCCGGAAGATAGCGGTTCTTTTGCTCCTCGGTTCCGAAGACGTAAATTGGATTCATTCCCAGCGAGTTGTGGGCTGCTATGGTGGCCGCGGGGGAACTGTCGACCCTCGCCAGCTCTTCAACGGCAATGATGTAGGACAGGTAATCGAGTTCCTGTCCTCCATATTTTTTGGGGACTATAATTCCAAACAGACCTGCTTCCCCCATTTTTTTGGCCAGTGGCACCGAGAATTCCTCCTTGGCATCTTGTTCGAGGGCTACAGCCTGAACCTCTGTTTCGGCAAAAGCGCGCACCTTTCGGCGGTATTCAGCATATTTTAAAGGCAATAATTCATCCATATAGGGTAGCGAAAAGGTTTGTAATTAATTCTCAATATCAATTATCTGTTGGTAGGTTGCTTTCAAAAACTATAAGTGGCATTTTATCCGTGACCTGCTGACCGATGACTACCTCTACCGATTTGATTACTCCACTGCGGTGGGCAGCAATATGGTTTTCCGACTTCATCGACTCGATTACAAGGAGCAGGTCTCCTGCTTTTACCTCTCTTCCTGATTCTATGGCAATGCCTACAACTTTTCCGAAAAGATGCGATACCACCGTTGAATCTCCAACTCCATTTGATCCTAACGATTGGGCAGAACCTTGGCGTGGGTAGAATTCAATTAGGTCGCGGCTCGAAACCGGAATCTGCAATCCACGCCAATAAAACAAGATTGCGCCCAATTGGTTTGTACGGTATCTGATTTCTTCCGAAAAATTTCCAACGGAAACTTTTACAGAATCCTTCGAATGGGTTATAACCTCCGCCGAGTGGGAGATTCCATCGATTGTGTAGGTCAGTATTTCGGGGTCGACGAGGCCATTTGCCTTGCTTTCACCAATCATTAATCCAGAGAGACCAACGCGATGGTGTTGCCCTGTTATCTGAACATCGACCTCCATGAGGGTATTTCGAAATCCGGTGCGCTTCCAAGGATCTGTCGAATTCGGATCGGCCGTTAAGAATCGAAGTTTCAGAAATGCAGGCACCAGAACCTCTGCAGGAAGGTTTTGGGTTTGTTCGTCCATCTTCCGGAGCAGCAATGCCATTTCTGTTTCACAGTAGCGGGTGTAATAAGTTGCCCCGGCAACAACTTCCTGCCCGATAAGGGCCAAAAGATAGCGTTGGTTGGTGGCAGGCCCTGCGATAACTGTCTGCTCCAAAGCCTGCATCATTCGATTATAAGCCTGCTCGCGTGTGTTGCCGCTGGTTATAATTTTGGCCAGCAGAGGATCGTACTGACTACCCCCCAAAGATGTTGTTTCTGTAAGGTCGGTCTCAAGGCGCAAATAATTAAAGAATGGAAAATGGAAGTAGTGAACAGGAACCCCCGAAGGTGCAAAATCCTTCGATGGGTCCTCACTGTATATTCTCACTTCTAAAGAGTGCCCCTTAACCACAACGTCCTCTTGGCGAAAGGATAGCGGGGCTCCTCCTGCAATTCGGAGTTGCTCCTGAACGATGTCGATTCCGGTGATCATTTCGGTCACCGGATGCTCCACCTGTATGCGCGGATTCATTTCCATAAAGTAGAAGTCGCCATTCTCTCCAACGAGAAACTCTACTGTACCTGCACCGCTGTATGACAATTTTCGCCCAATACGCAAGGCCGCATCCAACAGGGCTTCTCTTGTCACTGAAGGTAGATTGGGGGCAGGAGCCTCTTCAACAATTTTTTGATAGTTGCGCTGCAGCGTGCAGTCGCGTTCATAGAGGTGTATCAGGTGGTCATGGTTGTCGCCCAATATTTGCACTTCTATATGTCGGGCTTTTTCAATATAGGGTTCGAGGTAAACTTCGCCATTGCCAAAATAGTTGAGGGCCATACGCGATGCCTGCTCGACCTTGCCTTTTAGGTCCGATGGCTGGTAGACTACCTGCATGCCTTTTCCTCCACCTCCGTGTGCCGACTTAATCAAAACCGGGAAGGTGAGACTGTCCAATGCTGTATCAAAAGTTTTGATATCGAAGGTTTGGTTCCACAGCACTGGGATTTGGAGTGATTCGGCAAGCGCTTTTGCTTCGAGCTTGTTGCCCATTTGTCGCAGCACTTCGGGCGAAGGTCCAATAAATACGATATTGCTTTTGCGGCATGCCTCTGCTAGGAGATAACTTTCGGAGAGAAAGCCATATCCGGGATGGATGGCTTCTGCACCGCTCTCCAGCGCCGCTTCGATAATTTTGGGTATGTTCAGATAGGTTTCGCTCAGGCTGCCTGGTCCAAGCGGCATCATACTGTCGGCCATGGATGCATGGGCAGCACCCTCCTCATCTGCAGCAAAAACAGCCACAGTTTCTATATGCAGTGCTCGGGCCGCCCTGATAATGCGGAGGGCAATTTCGCCGCGATTGGCCACCAATATCTTTTTCAGCATACCGTTTTTTTCATTTTCAGTTGATTGGAATTTACCGAAGGTTAATCCTGCTGCCATTGGGGTTTGCGTTTCTCGAGAAATGCCCGCATGCCTTCCTGTGCTTCGTCTGAAACCCTGGTGTCTGCCAATAATTTGGCCAACATTTGGGTGGTATCGGGTGGAAATTTGTATTTCGACAACCTATTGAGCAGTGCTTTGGAGGTCAGCACCGAAGAGGGCCCCCCTTCCAAAATTGCTTGAACGGTATTTTGTGTATGCAGCTCCATTTCATCGTATGAGGCAAACATCCGGTTTACCAATCCTTTAGTGGCTGCCATCTCTCCATCGAAGCGAAAGGCCGTAAAGAGCAGTTCTTTTACCACCGATACCTCCATGCGGTTGAGCAGATAGGGGGCAATGGTCGCCGCCACCAATCCGAGCCGGGTTTCACTCAGCGAGAACCTACTTTCACTGGTACAATAGGCAATATCGCAGGCAGCCAGGAGTCCGTTGCCTCCACCAAAGGTGTTGCCGTGAGCCAATCCAATTACTACCTTTCGGCACTGGTAAATGGCCTCAAACATACCCGAGAGCTCCATCGATTCAGCCTGATTGCCCGAGGATGTAAGATTGACCGACGACTGCATCCAATCCAGATCGGCACCCGAGCAAAATGATTTACCCTTGCCGCGGAGCACCACCATTAACACCTCGTCGTTTCGATTGACCTCCTCAAAGAATTGGACCAATTCCCGCACCATGCTTAAATTGAGTGCGTTGTGTTGCTCTGGCCTGTTGAGCCAAAGATGAACGATTTTCCCATCCGAAACTACCTCAAGGGTCTGGTATTGTTCTGTCATTATTGATAATCTGTATTGTATTGCGCCTAAGCAGGTAATTTTTGACCAATTCAAAAACAAAGTTTTGGTGAAATGGTTTGCAAGCAATTTTAATTCGAATCTGAGGCTGCAACTTGATGATACATGGGTCTTTACATCCGGTAGATTCCACTTTTGGGCTCGGGCCAGCGTCTGTTAGACGCCACTGAGAGCGCAAGTGTTAACAAGGTACGGGTTTCTGCGGGATCTATGATGCCATCGTCCCATATTCTAGAGGTACTATAAAGCGCAGTGCTTTGTTGGTCGAACAGATCGACGAGCGAGGGGCCTTTGTCGGTATTTCGATCCTGTTTAATGGTGTTGATTACAAAAGCAGCCTGTTCACCCCCCATGACACCAATTCGGGCATTTGGCCACATAAACAGAAAGTTGGGGTCGTAGGCGCGGCCTGCCATTGCGTAATTGCCAGCTCCGTATGAGCCACCAATCACGACCGTAAACTTGGGAACGGAGGCTGTTGCAACGGCATGGATTAATTTGGCTCCGTTGCGGGCGATACCTTCATGTTCGTATTTTTTGCCGACCACAAAACCTGTAATGTTCTGCAGAAACAGCAGCGGGATTTTTCTAAAATTGCAAAGTTCTATAAAGTGGGTGGCCTTAAGCGACGCTTCGGAGGTCAGGAACCCATTGTTGGCAATAATTCCTACCGGATATCCCCCTAAGTGTCCAAATCCGGTGACGATGGTTTTGCCATAATCGGCCTTAAACTCCTGAAACCGACTTCCGTCCAGCAAACGGGCGATGATTTCGAATACCTCTACTGGCTTTTTAAGATCAACGGGAGCCAGTGCATACAACTCCTCTGCCGGGTAGAGTGGCTCCTCCCAAGGGGTCTGTTCAAGTGGCTGACGGTCGGGTAGGGGCAAGGTCTCGAAGATGGATCGACAAATACTCAAGGCATGCGCATCGTCGTCGGCAATATGGTCTGCAACCCCCGAAATGGAAGTGTGCACAACTGCTCCACCCAGCTCCTCGGCAGTAACTGTTTCTCCAGTGGCAGCTTCTACCAGCGGGGGGCCACCTATGAAAATGGTTCCCTGATTGCGCACCATAATGGTCTGGTCGCTCATGGCCGGGACATAGGCTCCTCCGGCTGTACAGGATCCCATTACCACCGAAATCTGAGGAATCCCCATAGCCGACATTTGTGCCTGATGGTAAAAAATGCGGCCAAAGTGGTCGCGGTCTGGAAAGATCTCGGCCTGCTCGGGCAGGAAAATTCCCCCCGAATCTACCAGATAAACACATGGTAGATGGTTTTGCATGGCAATTTGCTGCGCCCGTAAGTGCTTTTTGATGGTTTCACGCACATAGGTTCCCCCTTTAACGGTGGCATCGTTGGCCACAATGATTGAGGGCCTGCCATGAATTACGCCAATACCCGTGATAATGCCTGCCGAAGGGAACTGGTCGTTGTATTGGCCATTGGCTGCCAAAGTCGAGAGTTCAAGGAAAGGTGTGCGGGGGTCGATCAGCAGCTGAATGCGCCTACGTGCCGGTAGCTTTCCACGCTCTAGATGTCGTTGTACACCTGCTTCCTGATCGCGTCTTACAACCCGGTCGACAACCGACTGCCAATTTTGCAAAATTGTTTTGAAGGCCTCCTTACGGGCTTCGAAGGCCTCGGATCCGGGCTGAATTCCGGAGTTGATCTTTTCCATCTCAAGAGCGATTTAGTTTGCTTGGCCCAGCGCAGCAGCGTGGATTGGCACCGCAATGCAAAACACAAATGTATACAAAATGCCCTATCTTTTCATACATTCCATAGATCGATTCCTGATAGTTGCCTAGCAGTTTTATAAAGAATAGCCCGAGCTCCTTTCGGCTGTAAAACGATAAATGCCGAAACAGTTTCCGAAATGGGTTGGTTTGGTTGTCGGCCGAATGCTTTGCAGCATTGGTTTGTGCAGGCGGTTAACAATATTCGGTATATTTGTGCAACCTTAAAAGTAATTCTATGCAGATTGCAGTTGTGGGCAGCGGGTATGTTGGACTCGTTACCGGTGCCTGTTTCTCGGAAGTTGGTATCGATGTGGTGTGTGTCGACATCGACCAGACCAAAATTGATAACCTTAACAAAGGCATTATACCCATTTATGAGCCTGGGCTCGAAGACATGATCCACCGAAATGTGAGCAAAGGCAGGCTCAGCTTTACCACCCAGTTGTCGGAGGTAATCAACAACTGCCAGGTGGTATTTATCGCGGTGGGTACACCTCCCGACGAAGACGGCAGTGCCGATTTGAAATATGTTCTTTCGGTTGCCAGAGAATGCGGAAAACAGATGCAAAACTACCTTCTGGTGGTCACCAAAAGTACCGTTCCGGTAGGCACTGCCCAGAAGGTTATGGGTGCTATCGAAGAAGAGCTGGCAGCCAGAGATGTAAACATTCCTTTCGATGTTGCATCGAACCCCGAATTTCTGAAAGAGGGTGCCGCAATCGACGACTTTCTAAAACCCGACAGGATTGTGGTTGGGCTCGAATCTGAATCGGCCCGCGACCTGATGCAGAAGCTTTACAAACCCTTTACGCTGAATGGGCATCCGGTGATTTTTATGGACATCACTTCGGCCGAAATGACCAAATACGCAGCCAATGCAATGCTCGCCACAAAGATCAGCTTCATGAATGACATTGCCAATCTCTGCGAGGTGGTGGGTGCCGATGTCAATATGGTCCGGAAGGGGATTGGTTCCGATTCCCGAATTGGCAATAAATTCATCTATCCGGGTATAGGATACGGAGGCTCTTGCTTCCCAAAAGATGTGCAGGCACTGATTAAAACAGCCGAAAGCAACCATTATCCTTTGCGTATTTTACAGGCAGTAGAGGATGTGAACCACGATCAGAAATCGGTACTCTTTCATAAAATCAAGCGTTACTTTGGAGGCGATTTAAGAAATAAGACCATTGCCCTTTGGGGTCTCTCATTTAAGCCACAAACCGATGATATGCGTGAAGCTCCCTCACTGGTGATCATCCGAAAACTGATCGAAGCCGGAGCAACAGTCAATGCCTACGATCCGGTAGCGATGGAGGAGGCCCACCGGGTTCTTGGCGATTCGATTACCTTCAGCAAGGAGCAATATGGCGCCCTCGTCGATGCCGATGCTCTGGCATTGGTGACCGAATGGCCCGAATTCAGATTTCCGAACCTTACCATGATGAAGAAGCTGATGCGCCACCATGCTATTTTCGACGGGCGAAATATATACAGTAGAATGGAACTCGAAGCTCAGGGGTTCGATTATTTCGGCATTGGAACGGGTAACAACAAACTTGCCTGAACGGTTTTGGTTTTAAACAAAGCATAAATTGTAGCATATGATACGGAAAAAGGTACTGGTTACTGGTGGAGCAGGATTTGTGGGGTCGCATCTTTGCGATCGATTGCTGAAGGATGGGCATGAGGTGGTTTGCCTCGACAACTATTTCACCGGACAAAAGCAAAATGTAATTCATCTGTTGCAAAATCCCTATTTCGAACTTATACGACACGATGTAACCACCCCATTTTTCATTGAGGTGGATGAAATTTACAACTTGGCTTGTCCGGCCTCCCCCATACACTATCAGTACAATGCCATAAAAACCATGAAGACTTCGGTGATGGGGGCCATCAATATGCTTGGTTTGGCCAAACGGATACGGGCCAAAATCTTGCAGGCAAGCACCAGCGAAGTATATGGCGACCCCGAAGTGCACCCTCAGGTGGAGAGCTATTGGGGCAATGTAAATCCCATTGGGGAGCGGTCTTGCTACGATGAAGGGAAACGTGCTGCCGAGACTTTGTTTGTAAACTACCACAAGCAAAACAATGTGAAGATCAAAATCATCCGCATCTTTAACACCTATGGCCCCAGAATGCATCCTCAGGATGGCAGGGTGGTTTCCAACTTTATAATGCAGGCACTGCAAAATCACGACATTACCATCTATGGCGATGGCAGTCAGACCCGCAGCTTTCAGTACATCGACGATCTGGTGAATGGAATGGTGGCGATGATGGCCACTGGTGACCATTTTACCGGGCCGGTAAACATTGGGAATCCGGGAGAATTTACGATTCAGGAGCTGGCAGAGCAAGTTGTCAGACTCACCGGCTCACGGTCAAAAATTGTGCACCAACCGCTACCACCCGACGATCCGGTACAGCGACAACCCGACATTGCATTGGCCCGCAAGGAGTTGGGATGGGAGCCAAAAATCCCGCTCGAGGAGGGACTCAAACTTACCATTCACTATTTCAGGGAATTGCTGGGCAAGTCATAAATCAGTGGCATGAAGAAGAGAACAGACAACAATTGTGTGCATTGTGGTGCCGATTGTGGGAAGGAACCGATTGTTTGGAATGAATTGAATTTTTGTTGCAGCGGCTGTAAAACCGTATATCAGTTGCTGAACGAAAACAAACTCTACGCCTATTATACACTGCAGGATTCGCCCGGAATAAAGGTCGAAACTACTGAGCTGGGGAATAAATATGCCTTTCTCGATAACGACGAGGTTGCCGCTCGACTTATCGCTTTCGAGGAAGGGGCAATTGCCAAAGTGCGCTTTTATGTGCCGGTAATCCATTGCGCATCCTGTATCTGGCTGCTCGAAAATCTGAGTAAGCTGCACAAAGGAGTCAGGTATTCTGCCGTAAATTTTGTAAGGAAAGAGGTCGATATTACCTTTAATCGACAGGAACTATCCCTGAGACAACTGGTTGAATTGCTCCATTCCATACACTATATTCCAGATCTATCGCAGAGCCAGAACGATACCCAAAAGGAGGGGCCCTCCTATAAAAAGCTGTTGTACAAAATTGGTGTGGCCGGGTTTGTTTTTGCCAACGTAATGACTTACAGTTTGCCACACTACTTTCATGGAAAGCCATTGGACGACAATCTGAGCCATGTGCTAAGTGTTCTGAGTTTCATTCTCACCTTTCCGGTAGTTTTTTACAGTGGTAACGACTACCTTATTTCGGCCTATAAAAACCTCAAGAAACGTACTACCAGCATCGATCTGCCCATCGCCATCGGTATTGTAGCCCTTTTTGGCGTTTCCGGATATGAAATCATCTCTTCAACCGGCCCAGGTTATTCAGACAGTCTTGCCGGTCTTATCTTCTTTCTGCTTTTAGGCAAATGGTATCAGGGGAAATCATACGAAGCACTTTCTTTCGAGCGCAACTACAAAAGCTACTTCCCTATTGCCGTAACCAAGATAAACCGGCAGTTCGAAGAGAGTGTTCAGCTCGAGAGTGAAGAGAGTATCCTGCTCGAGAAAATTGAACCGGGCGATATTCTGCTTGTCAGAAACATGGAGCTTATTCCGGCCGATGCCACGCTGGTAGAGGGTAATGGGATGATTGATTACAGCTTTGTAACCGGAGAGTCGACTCCTGCCCGCAAGAATACAGGCGATTTTCTGTATGCCGGCGGCAGGCAAATGGGCGGTATTATTCAAATTAGAATCGAAAAAAGTGTCGATCAAAGCCATCTAACCAATCTCTGGAACCAAGACAAAACCTATCATAAGCCAACCGATAAGCTAAAAAATCTTACTGACCGCATCAGTAAATATTTCACCCCTATTGTAATCACCATTGCTTTTTCGGGATTGATAGGGTGGATGCTCTATGGAGATCAAAGAACCGCTATTTATGTTTTCACTTCGGTGCTGATTATTGCTTGTCCCTGTGCCCTTGCGCTTTCGGTTCCCTTCACCTTTGGAAATACCATGCGCATTTTTGGACGGAAGGGGTTGTACATTAAAAACACCGACGTTATAGAAAAATTATCGCACATTAATACCATTGTTTTCGATAAAACAGGGACCCTTACCCGTCCCAACGAAAATCGAATTGACTACACCGGAAGAGTGCTCGCCCCCGACGAAAGAAATGCCCTTTACTCCCTTTTACGGCAGTCGCCCCACCCGCTTAGCATGGCCCTTGCACATCTGCTGCACGAAGATTGCCAATACCAAGAGCCAATTCATTTTGTTGAGATTCAGGGAAGGGGAGTCTACGGTAAATCGGGAGGTTTCGAAATTCATTATGGTTCTGAGGAGTATGTAACCCATCGTTCTCAGTCGGGCGAGAGAAAGGCTTCGGTGGTGTATGTTTCGGTTAATGGAGAAGAGGCTGGTTACTTTAGCGTGTCGAACCAATACCGTGAAGGCCTCGATGGGGTTATGGCTGACTTAAAAGAGCGGTTTGACTTAAGGTTGCTCACCGGCGACAACAATGCCGAGGCCGAATACCTTACCCGTTATTTTGAGGCTTCGAAAATGTATTTCGACCAGAAGCCGCAGGATAAGGCCCAGGTAATAGAGCAGCTTCATCAGCAAGGAAAAATCGTTTTAATGACCGGCGACGGGCTCAACGATTCAGGTGCACTCATGCAAAGCGATGTTGCGCTCACCATTGCCAATAAAGCCTATCAGTTTTCGCCTGCAAGCGATGCGGTGCTGGAGGCCGACAGGTTTGAAAAATTATCGGGCTTTATCGGCTTTACCAGAATCTCGTTGTGGATTGTTTATCTGAGTTTTACGATCTCTTTCCTGTACAATGTCATTGGAATTAGCGTTGCACTGGCCGGCATTATGACGCCGGTATTTGCGGCCATACTTATGCCTATTAGTTCGGTTTCGGTAGTTGCTTTTGCCACCTTTGCCACACGGGGTATGGGCAGTCTAAAGCTATAACTGCTGTCGGATGATGACACGCCGGTTGTTCAGCTCGAGCCAACGCCCCGATTGCCTGAAAAGATCCAATCCCTGTTCCCGCACCATGAGCTGGTCGATGCCATGTTCCATCTTTGGTCGAACACCATTTTGTACCATCAGTTTCACTTCGTTGCCTTCATGGGTTGTGGTGAATGGGAACTCAACCAGCGCCCAATTGCCGCTAAAGGCCTTTATGTGTTCAAAGAAATTAGCACCCATATAGGAAGTCTCCATTCCATTATGGAAGAGTTGAAGCTCCATTGAGGTGCGAAGGTTTCCATCGGTACGGTAGTCTTTTACCCAGAACGATACCACGAGATTGGTTCCAGGGGCAAGTGTGGTTAGGGTATCGTGCCAGACCAATTGTGGCATGCGGGAAGGAAAGGTTAACATGCCTTCACCCTCGAGGGCTGTTTCATGGATCATCGAATCAAAACCATTTACAAAATAGTAGGCCTCTGGATTGCTTACCAACCAATCGCCTTCTTCGACAAGCATACTGCTCCGGTAGCGTTCGGTCACCGATTCCTGGTACATAAGGTTAAGTCGGCGCATAGTTTGAACCGATAATTCGTAGAGTGTGAACTTTGGGGTGGAGGTAAGCAGTCGCGAATTGAGGATGAGCCGTGCCGAAGCCTCATCTGGCGAATGGTTATGCATTACCATCAACAGCAGAGGTCGCTCGTCGGGTAGAAAGTCGGGCAGCTCGAGCCTTTGCAGTGGGTCGGTATAGAGGGCAAACAGGTTAAAGGTCTGTGAAATGGAGGTTCGGCTCAGGTCGGCAGCTATGGTGGGCAGTCCTGTCTGTAGCGAGAGCAGCATTGTTGCATCTTTTACTTCAGGGGTGCCTGCAAGCCAGATATTTTCAGATCCGGTATGAAAGTAGGGTAAAGGAGCAATGGCCTGATAGGACGACACATCGGTTTCTGATAACCACGCGTCGACCTCCTTGGTAGGGTAACGCTCATAAAGGGATTCCATCGAATGGAGAACCCGCCCCGACAATGTGTGCTGATGAAAAAAAGCGTCGGCGAGCAAAATGCTCACGGCGGCAAAGGCTATAACCTTACGATACCAGTGCGATCCTGTTGTAAAAGCCTTGGTATAGATTCCGGTGAAGAGTACGATGTTGAATACATAATAAAACAACCATGAAAAACGCGATAAGTCTCTCACTTGTCTGAGTGGGCCAAGGTAGTCAGGTAGGGTTTTGAGACCCAGCACCATTGGGAGTCCAAAAGAAAACAGCAGCGACAGCAGCGAAACCCAGAATACTACATTTAGGGTAACATCCGAAGTTACAGAAAATACCGGAGCCCGTTTAATCAGCCGCCTGATTCCCAAGAACAAAGCAAACAGCAGTCCGACAAGAGCCGCAGTTCCAATATAGGCTGCCGTTTCAGGTGCAGCCGGAGCTACTCCCCAAACCTTGCCGACCCATGCCCATGGTTGGTTGTGGGGTAAAAACAGGAGCGACGGTTTAGCCATATGGGTATATAGTCCTTCTGGCCAGGCCGACCGGTCGGCCACATCCGAATGAATCAGGGTTAGAAACTGCAATAGCAACACCGGCAAAACAAATTGCAGAAAAATATGGTGAATGTCGCGGTACCAAAAAGTACGCTCCTTGCGGTACCAGTAAAATCTAATAAACCAGTAGCCCACAGTAACGACCAAAAAAATGGCGATGTAATATATGTGGAGCAGTCCGGCGGCGAAGGTAATGCCCCCAATTGCAAGGGTATAAAAAATATTGCGCGACCTTTCGAACCGTATAAACATCCACACCAACAAGGGAATCCAAAAACTCCACGAAAGCGCAAGCAGTCCGGCCATATTGCCGGCCTGCGGACTGAGAAGGGCGATGCCTGCTGCCACCGGGGCACCAAACCACCACGCCACCCCCAGCTCAGCAAAAATTAGGAAAATAAAAAGGCTTGCCAAAATGACTGAAATCAGCATCGACAGGTTGATCAACGCTACTGTAGATGCTGTGATATCGGTTAAGTGTCGGGAAACAAAACGAATGGGGTTACTGAGCAAAGAAGGAGTCTCAGTAAAAGATATCTCTTCTCCGTAAGGGTAATTCATAGCAATGCTTCGCAAGGCCAAAGTATCGTACCGCGAATGGTAGAGTGCCGAATAGTAAGGGGTAAACCGACCTTCAGCACCTGAAAAATAATAACTGCCCGGTGATTTTAGCATATCGCCGAACAAAAGAAATACCACCGCCGATGTGATCAGCAGGGCAACAGCCGAACCATAGAGCCGTTTTATCATACCGCAAAGACTTCAGAATCTTATGCAAAATAAACTATATTTACCAACCGGAAGGAGAATCGCGGCAATAAATCGCCATACCCTTCCCCGGAAGGGCCAGCGGGCCTGCCTTTTTGAAACCATAAACCCTTTCTAAACCTGTAAATGTAGATGTTCAGGCGATTTTATTATCCTCTGCTCCTGATACTTCCCTTGGTTTATACCTTTGTGGGTTTTCACTTCAACCTGCTCATTGGGAGTTACTCGCTGCGCAATATGGACCCCGAATACATCTATTTTATGAGCGGGCTGGGCATTGCAAATGGGCACCTTCATCTTGGGCATTTCGATAATCCGGGTACTCCTTTGCAAATGCTGATAGCAGCGGTGTTTCGAATTTTTTATCTGTTCAGATCGGGCGACCATACTTTTCTCGAAGATGTTTTTCTTCATTCCGATCACTATCTGATTATGGCCAACCACGTGGTTTTGCTTCTGGTAGCTGGCGTATTGCTGGCAGGAGGCATCGAGGTGTTGAAAATCACAGGCAATTTGGCCTACGCTCTTTTGCTGCAGACTGCTCCATTTTTCTCGGAGATAACCTACGACATTGCAGGGCGACTCATACCGGAACTGCTTATGCCCATTCCGGTGGTGATTTTATCGGTTATGTTTCTAAGGCATCTCTATGAAGAACGACTGGAGGTGGGATATAAAAGTTTGATGCTTTTTGCGCTGGTATCCGGATTTGGGCTGACTATAAAAATGACCTTCATTCCTTTCTGGGTGATTCCGCTGTTTCTGATCGAAAGCTGGAAAAAGAGGTTCATCTTTCTTGGGGCATCCCTTCTGGCCTTTTTTCTCATCGCCATACCGGTGACCCTCGAAATTGAGGTTTTCTATGGGTGGATGAGGAGTCTGCTGGTGCACTCTGGAACCTATGGAAGCGGGGACTCTAATTTTATAGATCTCAGGCTGTTCATCGAAAATCTGCGCTATCTTTGGAATTCAACCACCACATTTTTCTGGTTGATGATAGGGATGGTGGTTGCCATGGTGGTGCATCTGGTTTTTTCTGCCAAAGGGAAAGCGAACAAAACCATGCTTTGGCTGGCTGCAGGATTGCTGCTTGCTGTTACCATTCAGCTGGCTCTGAGTTCGAAACATTATGCCTATCGTTATATCATTCCAACCCTGGCCTTTATGCCATTGATGGCCATTCTCTCTCTTGAATTGCTGAACCGTTTGCGGCCAAGCCGCTACAACCAATACATTATTATGGTATTGGTGCTGATTCTTTTTGTGCCAGGAACTCAAAAACAACTGGTCTCAGCGCAAATCCGGACCAAAGGTATTGGTGAAGAGATGCATCGTAAGCGGGCCACCTGGCATCAAGTGCAAAGCCTACCTGCAGCAGTGGCCAAGATTGTGGTCTCGCAGGCCTATGGAGCACCCATAAAGGAGTATGTAATTGCTTACAGTACGGCTTGGGCCGGACCTCGAATGGACGATTACCGCGAGGTTCTGGCTCGATTGTATCCCGATGCCTATATGTACAGTACATGGGACGATCAGATCCGATTCTTCGACCAACCCTTCGATGCTGTAGAATTGGCAAAGGATGGCCGGCCCGTCTTGCTCTACCTTGAGCAAGATTCCCCCGAACTTATAGAGCGCACCTTTCAAAAATTCTTCGCCCCCAATCCATCTCAGTCGGTTACCTTAGAACACATCTATACCAACCCCGATACCGGTGAAGGCCTCTATTGGCTCCGTTTTTTGTTGGAAGAATAAGGTATTGGCTCTTATGGCTGGGAAGTGAATTGTTTCTCACTGTTCCATATGTATTACCTTACCGGTTGGCAATCGACAGAAACAACAGAAAGTCCGGTTTAATAGAGATGTGTGGATTTGAATTTCTCTGCAAGCTATACCCGATTGCATAATACAATTGTATTGGTGCATTTACCTATGCAGTGGTACAATAATCGAAATTGAAAATCTTTCTGCATGAATTAAAAATTTTTAAAAAATAATTACGAAATTGTTTTAAATAGAATAAAATCGTATATTTATTAAAGATTAGTATACCAGATATTGATGCAATCTCCCGCAGGCAAAAAGTACTCCGACCTATTAGCGATGGGCAGGGAGCTCTTCTGGAAACACGGATTCCGGAGGGTAACCATAGCTGAGATTTGTCAAAAGGCTGGGGTTAGTAAAATGACTTTTTACAAATACTTCTCCAGCAAAACGGAGCTGGCCAAAGCAGTTTTTGCAGCCGAAGCAGATAAGGGGCTTCAAGATTTTCGTACCCTGATGCAATCCGACATTCCGGTAAAGGAAAAGGTGAGCGCTATGCTGCTCTATAAACTGGAGCGTACCCGGAACATCAGCAGAGAGTTTTTACAGGATTTCTATCTCGGACTAGAGCCCGAATTAAAGCAGTTTGTCGATGAAACGACCCAGCGGGCCTGGCTCGAACTCCTTTCTGAATACCGCTGCGCGCAAAAAAATGGCATTTTTCGCGACGATTTTAAACCTGAGTTTTTGCTGCTTGCCTCTTCAAAACTGGCTGAGCTACTCGACGATGAGCGGCTGGTGTGTCACTATGGAGGCATGCAGGAAGTCATTCTGGAATTCGCCAACCTTATGGTGTATGGAATCGTAAACCACGGACCCGATGGCGTTCATTCGTAAGCTTATATGGTTGCTTCTGGCGAATGTTCCTCTGTGGCTAAATGCGCAAGACTCGCTCTCGTTCCGGGGTCAGCTGTCGGGATTCCTCAACTACTCCAACGGCAGCGATTTGCCGTTAGCAGCAGGAGCCCGGTTTATCCCTCAGGCAAATTATGGAATCGCTCTTCCGTCCGAACACTTACTCGATTTTGAATTTTCTGCAAGTTTGGGTGGACACCTCCTGATGGACCCCTTTGATCGGCACAACATGGCTGGAACTTTGAAGCCTTACCGCGCATGGACAAGATACTCAGGAAAACAATTCGAAGTCAGGGCGGGCTTGCAAAAGATAAATTTTGGATCGGCCACCATGCTTCGTCCGCTGATGTGGTTCGATCTGCTCGATCCACGCGATCCTTTGCAATTGACCGATGGTGTCTATGGTTTGATGGGAAGGTACTATACGTTAACGAATGCAAACCTTTGGTTCTGGATATTATATGGAAATCAGGGACAACGGGCTTGGCAAGCTACCGAAACTTCTCGTGGGGTTCCCGAAATTGGCGGTAGGCTGCAACTTCCTGTCGGAATGGGGGAGGTTGCCGCCACTTTCCACCACCGAAATGCTGAGGCCCTGGTGGCCGTAGTTTCCTCCACTGCCAATCCAAACCAGATTCAGGAGAACCGTATAGGATTCGATGGCAAATGGGACCTTGGCGTAGGAGTTTGGTTCGAAACCACCTGGCTTGGCAGACGTGAACCACAGCTCCTGCACAGCCATCAGCACCTTCTTACTGTTGGAGCCGACTACACTTTTTCTTTAGGCAACGGATTGACCATGATGGCAGAGCATCTTGAAATGGCCGTTGGGCCCAATCCATTCTCCTTCGATGTTTCGGCGAGGTTCACAGCCTTTTCAACCTCTTACCCAGTCGCCCTGAACCACCACCTCACTGCCATTGTTTACCGCGACTGGAACGGAAAGAATCAATATCATTTTCTCAACTGGCGCATTCAGTTTAGTCGGCTGCAGCTTTTTTGCATGGCCTTCTGGAACCCGCATGATGCAATCCTACCTCAGCAGGGTGCAGGAGGACAAATGTTTGCAGGAAGGGGCGCTCAGCTGATGTTGGTGTACAACTATTAAAGCTTACTTATTCTAAACAATATGGATCATTCAACCATCATTCAATGCGATCACCTGGTTAAATCATTTCCAATGGGACAAGGAGAATTTACCGCGTTACGCGATGTCAACCTTACCATCGCCCGTGGGGAGTTTACCGGACTCATCGGCCCGAGTGGATCGGGAAAAACTACCTTGCTCAACATTGCCGGATCGCTCGATGTTCCTACCCGGGGTGAGGTTACTGTATTGGGCAACCCTATTGGCAAACTCAATGCCCGATTGTCGGCACGACTACGCCGACAAAGCCTTGGTTTTATATTTCAGAGCTACAATTTGCTGATGGTGCATACTGTTTACGAAAATGTTGAGTTTCCGCTTTTGCTGCTTAAAATACCATCGGCCGAGCGCCGAAAGATGGTAATGGATGCCCTAGAGTGGGTTGGACTCACCGATAAGGAACGGTCGAAGCCACCGCAGCTGTCTGGTGGCGAATGTCAGCGGGTGGCCATTGCCCGTGCTATGGTGAAACGACCTTCCCTCGTATTGGCCGATGAGCCTACTGCCAATCTCGATGCTGCCAATTCGCACAATATTCTGCAAACTATGTTGCGACTTAATCGTGAACTCGGAACCACCTTCCTCTTTGCAACCCACGATGAAAAGGTTATCAGTTACCTGCGTCGAAAAGTTTTCCTGCTCGATGGCCGCATCGATAAAATTGAAGAGGTTGAATTGGCAACTCAACCCTGATGGGGGTAACTGGGAGGCATCGCCCCAGTGAGTAAACCAAAATCGTTGCCCCCCGAAAAATGTTCATTTAATTCAGCAACCAATGCGCTTAACCTTTTTGCCTGCGCGCTTAAAACCATACGCTCATGAAGCTGGCCATTCAATTTGCACTCCGAAACCTTTTGGGTGCCGGACTTAGGACTTGGCTTAATGCCATTGTACTCTCATTCTCTTTCGTGGTCATTATTTGGATGAAGGGGGTGATGATCGGTTGGGATCATCAGGCCAAAAACGATATGATGCGATGGGAAATTGCCGGAGGGCAGTATTGGCATGAGCATTACGATCCTTACGATCCGATGTCGCTCGACGAAAGCCATGCCCCTATACCCGAATTGATTAAAGGTGAGATAACCTCTGGCGATGCCGAACCCATGCTCATTGTACAGGGCACACTCTACCCCGATGGCCGAATGTTGTCGGTTAACATCAAGGGAATTCGTCCGGAGCAAACCCTATTTGCGCTGCCGGCGGCCTCCTTGAATTCAACCTCCGATGCGCTGCCCGCTTTTATTGGGGCTGCCTTTTCGCGTAGCAGCCGATTGGAAGTTGGCGACCGCACCATCCTACGCTGGCGCGATGCCAACGGAACCTTTGATGCTGCAGAAATAGAGATTGTGGAGGTTTTTGCGTCGAATGTGCCGGCGGTTGAAATGGGTCAGGTCTATATCCCACTTTTGCAGCTCTATGCAATGACTTCTCTGTCGGAGCATGCAACCGTAATCAGTTTCAAGGACGCGGAGGCCATAAGGGAAGCTCCCGCCGGATGGATACTGAAGAGCAGGTCGGACCTGACCCGGCAGGTCGACGATCTGATTAAAACCAAGACCACTGGGCAAACGGTCCTCTACCTGATTTTGATGCTGATGGCGATGCTCGCGATATTCGATACCCAAGTACTCTCGATCTTCCGTCGTCAGAAAGAGATTGGCACCTACATTGCCCTTGGATACACCCGTCAGCAGGTGGTTGGGCTCTTTACCGTTGAAGGTGCCATGCATGCTGTGCTGGCTGCCGCATTGGCTACCGTCTATGGAATGCCCTTTCTAATCTGGCAGGGTAGGGTGGGCTGGACCTTGCCTGTAGATGCCAGTGATTTTGGAATGGCGATGGCTCAAACACTTTATCCGGTGTACACACTGGGACTGGTTTTTTCAACCATGCTTTTGGTGCTGATTACCACAACGGTGGTGAGTTATCTGCCAGCTCGGCGTATTGCCAGAATGAATCCAACGGAAGCTTTAAGGGGGAAACTGCAATGATCAGATTTTTAATCAACGGACTTTTGCGCGATAAAAGCCGAAGCCGGTTGCCCATAATTGTGGTAACCATAGGGGTATCCCTTACGGTATGGCTTCACGCCTATATTACCGGATTTATGGGCGATACCATAGAGATGAATGCCCGGTTTAGTACGGGGCACCTAAAGGTAACTACCCGCGCCTATATGGAGGAAATCGATCAACTGCCCAACGATCTGGCGCTGTTCGAAACCGAAGAACTTCTGCAGCAGCTTACGGAAAACTTTCCAGGCTATACATGGTCGGAGCGGATCCTTTTCGGCGGACTTATCGATGTTCCGGATGCACACGGTGACACACGCGCTCAGGGGCCAGCTATGGGTATGGGGATTACCCTGTTCGACAATAACGCAGAGGCTGAAAGACTCCGCCTTGCTTCTGCAATTGTCAGGGGTGGGCTGCCCAATGGGCCAGGCGAAGTTCTCCTGAGTGAACAATTCAGTCAGAAACTTAAGGTGTCGCCCGGCGACAATGTTACCCTTATCGGTTCGACGATGGAGGGCAGTATGGCTTTTTATAATTTCACCGTTGCAGGAACCCTGAGGTTCGGTGCCGAGGCATTGGATCGTGGAACCATCATTGCCGATATCGACGATGTGCGGCAAGCCCTTCAAATGGACAACGCCACCGGCGAGATACTTGGATTTCTGCCCATGAATCTTTATGACAATGATCAGGCCCGCCTTGCTGCTGCCAGTTTTAATGCGCAGCATGATGGTTACGGCGATGAGTTTACCCCAATGATGCTCGCTTTAAGCCAACAAGGGACCATGGGCTTCTATGTTGAGATGGCCGAAGTCTGGGCATTCTACATATCGCTGGTGTTTGTATTGGCCATGTCTTTGGTGCTCTGGAACGCCGGACTGCTTGGCGGACTTCGACGGTATGGAGAAGTGGGCATCCGGTTGGCTATGGGCGAGGAGAAACACCATGTATATCTATCCATGGTTTACGAATCGGTTTTCATTGGTTTGGTTGGCTCCATCGTGGGTACAGCATTTGGCCTTTTTTTCGCCTGGTTGCTGCAAACGTACGGTATTAATATCTCCGGAATGATGCAAGGTGGGGCGGTTATGATGCCCGATGTTATCAGGGCCAGGATTACACCTCCCGATTACTATCTTGGATTTGTGCCAGGCCTGCTGTCGATGGTTATGGGTACGATGTTGTCTGGAATTGGAATCTTCAAACGACAGACGGCACGGCTGTTTAAAGAGCTCGAAAATTGATGAATGAACAGTTTCTTAATTTGAATAGAATAAATGGTATGAACATCAAAGCAATAATTTTCTTAACGATCGGGTTGTTTTCTGGGATTTCACTGCAGGCGCAGGATGTCGCTACGATTCTCGATAGGGTCGACCGAAATATGTCGTCTGACAATCGTATTATGGAGTCCGAAATGACCATCTTGAGCAGGCGTACCCGCCGTACGGTTGCCTCACGCTCATGGAGCGAAGGCACCTCCCGCGCATTTACCGAATACCTATCGCCTGCCGCTGAGCGCGGGACCAAGATGTTGAAACTCGAGGGTCAGCTCTGGATCTACTCGCCTGCCACCGATAGGGTAATCCAGATAGCTGGACATATGTTGCGCCAATCGGTTATGGGCAGCGATCTTTCGTACGAAGATATGATGGACGACCGAAAACTTTCCGAACTGTACGATGCCACAATTGTTGGTAAAGCGCTGATTAATGATCGTGAAACCTGGTTGCTCGAGCTTACGGCTAGGGTAACCGATGTGGCCTATCAGTCGCAGAAAATCTGGGTAGATACCGAGCGTTTCATTCCCTTGCAACAAGAGCTTTATGCCCGAAGCGGACAATTGCTGAAACGTACAGAAATGAGCGATGTACGGCAAGTGGATGGCCGTTGGTTCCCTTTTACAGTACTATATAAGGATATGCTCAGGCAGGGCGATGGTACCGAATTTCGTATAACCAGTATCCGATTTAACCAGAACATTCCGGATCACATCTTCTCGCGGGCATCGCTCCGGCAATAATTTCTACCACCCCAGCCGATCTTCGTTACCCACGATTTGGCTTATTTATGCTATTTTTGGTGTGGATAGACTCACTGCGCCAACATGGAGAAGCCCATTGCCATAGATAAAATCACATTCCCATCTCTTGATGAACACGCTGTGTTTGAAGTTCCGTTTGGGCAGGCTTTCGATACGCTGCTGATTGGTGCCTCCGGCAGACTCGAACTTACCATCGATTTTCGTCCGGTTTCGCTAACAGAACCTTTTGTGGCGTATGTGCATCGTGGAACGTTGCCCCTCCCTAAAATTCTATCCAATAAAGGAGTCTCATCGGTGTGGGTTATCCGTTTCTGGCCTGATCTTTTACTACCTGAAAACCCCATGCAACTGAATGCCTTTCTTCAAGAGTCGGTGGGTACGGAAATCAGAGACCACGATTTGTTTGGGCGGATGGATTCGATTGCCGGTCTTATATACCAAGAGGTTAATGCCCGTCAAACCTCCATGCCTGTTGTTCGAAATCTGATGGGAGCATTGATCGCTATGATGGAATCGCTTCAAAATGAAACAGCCAATGGAGGAGATGTTCCGATCTCATCGCAGCGAACTGCATTTCGCAATCTACTGCTGTTGCTTGAGGAGAACTTCCGCAGACCAGTAGGTGTAGAGTTCTATGCCGACAGTCTCTCAATGACCTCCCGTAATCTCAATATTATCTGCCAGAATGTAGCAAATTTGAGCGTTTCTGAAATCATTGAAGAGCGTCGAATGCTCGAAAGCAAAAAATTACTCGCCTCTACCGATAAATCCATTTCAGAAATTGGATATGAAGTTGGATACAATGAAAAGGCTTGTTTTACAAGTGTTTTCAAAAAGAAACATGGCCAAACTCCATCTTCCTTTCGTAAGGATTTTCAGAAATTAATTTCCTAAAAACACAACAACTCTTCCGAAAACTATAGATTCTGTCGTGCTGCTCTGCACTATTTTTGCAAAGTAAAATAAATAAACATCTTAAAATCTTAAATAGCATGACAACTTCAGGACAAACCGTGTGGATCTTAGATCCTACCCACAGTGAAATTGTATTCAAGGTGAAGCACCTTATGATTGCAAACGTAAAAGGCGAATTCAGAAGCTTTTCTGCCGAAGCTACTTCCGATGGTATCAACTTTGCCTCTGGTGGCATTCAGCTCTCTATCGATGCCTCCTCTATCTTCACAAACAACGACGATCGCGACAACCATCTGCGTAGTGGTGATTTCTTTGATGTAGAGAACCACCCTACGCTGACCTTTACCGGATCATCCTTGTCCCCCTCGGGCGATGACTTTGTACTGAGCGGTGTGCTCACCATAAAAGGTGTTTCGAAAGCAGTGGAACTCGATGTCGAATTTGGTGGAATTAACAAAGATCCTTGGGGCAACGAAAAGGCTGGATTTACCGTAACCGGTAAAATCAACCGTAAAGACTGGGGCCTCAATTGGAATGCAGCCCTCGAAACCGGTGGAGTTTTGGTAAGCGACGAAGTTAAAATCGCTGCAGAAATCCAGCTGGTTAAGCAGGCTTAATCCGATACAAAACAGCGGCCGGGGCTTTAGTAATTTGAGGTTTCCGGCCGTTGATGTATTGATTTACCTACCAACCTGTGCCTCATTGGTAGTGGCAAACTGCGTTTTTCCCCTATCAAGTGGTTCCACCGAAATCTTATTTGCATTGTTCCATTGTTCAATCAGTTTAAAAAATTAGCCTATGACAACCGTATTTCATGAAGCCAGCAGTCGGGGGAATGCCAACCATGGTTGGCTAAAGAGCTTTCATACCTTTAGTTTTGCCAATTATTACCATCCTGCGAGAATGCACTTCGGCGTTTTGAGGGTGCTTAACGATGATACCGTAGAAGCAGGTATGGGATTTGGGACCCATCCGCACAGCGACATGGAAATAATATCGATTCCCCTTGAAGGTGATTTGAAACACAAAGACAGCATGGGGAATGAGGCAGTCATTCGACATGGCGATGTACAGGTGATGAGTGCCGGAACCGGCATTACCCACAGCGAATACAATGCCAATAGCGATCGGTGTGTCAAATTTTTGCAAATCTGGATTTTCCCGCGGGAAACGGGTGTTACACCTCGCTACGATCAATTAACGTTAGATAGTGCTGACAGCCACAACCGCTTGCAACAAATTGTATCACCTCACCCAAATGACGAAGGTGTGTGGATTCATCAAGATGCGTGGTTCCATCTTGGAAGGTTTGACAAAAATGTGGAGGCTACTTATTCTCTAAAACTTAGGGGAAATGGCGTGTATGCCTTTGTTATCAAAGGAAGTTTTACCATCAATGGTTTTGAATTTGGAGAGCGTGATGGTGCTGGAATAACTGAAATTGAGACATTGGAGATAATGTCCAATAGTCAGGATTCTCAAATTTTGCTTTTGGAAGTCCCAATGCAGTAGTCAGCCTATGGCTGTTTTTGCAGTTCATTTTTAATGTAGAGGGCAATCTTCCAGCGGTCTTCAGGTGTTATCATCGAACCGTGTTCGCTCATAATACCATGTCCAACCGTTATCACATGGAAAATATCGCCATCAGGAGCCGCCATCATCTTTTCGCTTAAAAGGTTGGCGGGAGGATAGTTGTATTTACCTCCTGTGTATATCGGGCCTTGTCCGTTGCCCTGCTCTCCATGGCATATCATGCAATAGATTTCATACATTCGTTTACCACGTTCCAAAACAACATCGTCGTATTCAACCGGATTCACCAGGACGGCAGCAGCTTCTGCGCGACTCTCCTCAGTTTTTTCATACATATAGGGCATTGCTCCCCTGGCGATGGTTCCCTCAGCGGGAGGTCGCATGGTAGACCCCTCGGCAAATACGGGATTTTTATCGTAAGTTTCGTATGCCTGCGAATATGCCATATCGGGATAAAAGGTATATCCCGGATTGTTGTTGTTTCTGTCGCACGATAGGAAGAGCAGCATCAGTATTGTCGACAGAATGTATATTGGAGTTCTATTCATAACTGTAATCTATTTTTTCCGCTTCAAATGTTTCCAGGACGGCCTTCGCATTTTTTATTTTCTGCATTTCTCGATTCAATTGAAAAAGGTTTTAAGTGTCTTACCCTCTGGAAACTTAAGCAGGTTTAGTAATTGGTATGGTAATGTAAACTCTCTTTGTAAAACGGATGCTTTTTCGAAACCAATGGCGCCTTCGATAACGAATACAAAGTTGCCAGTAGGAATATTCCGAGGAAACCAATGGTAACACCAACCTCGAGGAATCCGATAGATGAATCGGTATTGCCCACCGCTCCCGGAACAATCATCAGATAGAGGTCTACCCAGTGACCAACAAATATCAATGCAGCTACAGGCACCAGTAGGGTGTATGTGCGCTTGGCATTACGTGTCATCAGCAACAGGAATGGAATCAGGAAATTGAGGACAATGTTCACATAGAACACCCCATTGTAATGCTGGTGTCTTACGTAATAGTATACGGTTTCTTCGGGGATGTTGGCATACCAAATGAGCATGTACTGCGAAAACCAAAGGTAGGCCCAGAATATGGAGAATCCGAACAGGTATTTTGCAAGGTCGTGCAGGTGCTCTTTGTTTACGTGCTGCATATAGCCAATCCTCTGAAGGAAAAACAGAATCAGAATCATGAGGGCCGTTCCGCTCGCCAGCATGCTCGAAAATACATACCAGCCATACAGGGTACTAAACCAGTGAGCGTCGATCGACATTAACCAGTCCCACGACGAAACAACGCTTGTAAGGGCATAAAATACGATGAATACAGCCGAAAGCGTTCTCAGTCGGTTAAAATATTTCAGTTCACCGTCAATGTCGATCTGCTGCGAGGTTTTGCGGATAAAATGAGCCAGTATTGCCCAAGCTACAAGAATAATAAGCGTACGAATGTAGAAGAAGGGGACGTTAAGATAGGCCACTTTTTTCAGAAGCAAAGCATCCAAGTGGGCTTCGTCGGTCCACTCATAAATAAGGTGCAGTCCTCCAAGCAGAAAAAATAGCAGCAGAATAACTGCTCCGATTGGAATAAATGAAGCCATGGCTTCTGAGATGCGCGAAACCGTTAAATGCCATCCCGATTCACTGATGGCATGTACGGTGGTAAAAAACAGACCCACCAGTCCGAGGCTCAGAAAATAGTAGCTGTTGAGCAGCAGGTTGGCAGCCACCCTTTTCCCCGACGGTGCTCCGAAATAGCCGAAAGCCAGAGCAACCAGACCGATTCCGATCATGGCCGAAAGGATGATAACCATCTGTTTGGTAAGTTTAAACGTATTTTTGTCCATGATAAGGTCTATGGTTTTAAAGTAACACCTTCGGCTCCGGCTTGAGCCAGAATGGTTTCGATTTCAGTTATCCTTGCGTCAGTTTCCTGCTCCACGGAGATTACCAGAAGAAAACGGTCGTCGGTAATGCGCTCATCGTGAATTATGTTGTTGGCACCAGGTCCAAGTTTATTGCTCACAAAGAAGGCGATAACCATTGCAAATGCAGCGAAAAGTACCATGAGTTCAAAGGTGACCGGCATAAAGGAGGGCACTGCAAAGTAGGGCTTTCCTCCAAAATTGATGGGATAAGCGTTCGTAAACACCCAGGTCTGGAATAGAAATCCTACCGAGGCTCCCACAACACCGGCTGCAAAGGCAACGCGGGTTAGCCTCGATCTTTTCAGTCCAATTGCCTTATCGAGCCCATGCACTGGAAATGGGGTAAGCACATCTGATATGGTAAGGCCTTTGGATTTGATTTGTTCAATACCGCCCAGAAGATCTTCCTCGTCGTGGTAATATGCTGTGATATATTTATTCATGGTGTGCAGCTTTTTGGTTTTCGCCCGATGACTTAAGTACACTCTTAACTTCGGCGATGGCTATTACCGGGAATACCCTTATAAAGAGCAAGAACAATGTAAAGAAGAGCCCAAAAGTTCCTACGTAGAGGCCAACCTCAACGATCGTAGGTTTGTACATAGCCCAGCTCGAAGGCAGGAAGTCGCGGTGCAATGAGGTGACAATGATAACAAAGCGTTCGAACCACATCCCGATGTTCACGAAGATGGAGATGATAAAAGTCGCCCAAATACTGGTTCTGATTTTCTTAAACCAGAAAAGTTGTGGGGTAATTACGTTACAGGTCATCATTATCCAATAGGCCCATGCATAGGGTCCGAAAGCCCTGTTCATAAAAGCGTATTGCTCATATTCGACACCTGAATACCAAGCGATGAAAAACTCTGTGAGGTAGGCAACACCCACAATCGAACCGGTTAGGATGATGATCTTGTTCATCGACTCGATATGGTTTACCGTAATGTAGTTTTCGAGGTTAAGCGCTTTGCGCGTGATAATCATGAGGGTGAGCACCATGGCAAAACCTGAAAAAACTGCACCTGAAACAAAGTAGGGGGGGAAGATGGTGGTATGCCAACCGGGAATTACCGATGTGGCAAAGTCGAAGCTAACAATTGTATGCACCGACAGTACCAGCGGAGCTGCCAGTCCGGCGAGCACCATACTGACGGTTTCGTGCCTCGACCAATGCCTTGCCGATCCAGTCCATCCAAAACTGAGAAAACCATAAATCATCTTTCTGATTTTCGTTTTGGCTTTATCGCGTACCGTGCCAATATCTGGAATGAGACCAACATACCAAAACACAAGCGAAACCAAAAAGTATGCGGTGAGTGCGAATACGTCCCATAAAAGGGGAGAGTTAAAGTTTACCCATAAATCGCGTGTGTTGGGATACGGAAAGATAAAGAACCCCAAAACCAAACGTCCCATATGTATGAGGGGAAAGAATCCTGCTGCCGCGATGGCGATAAGGGTCATGGCCTCGGCCGATCGGTTGATGGAGGTTCTCCATTTTTGGCGAAATAAAAGCAAAATGGCTGATATAAATGTACCGGCATGTCCGATACCTACCCACCATACAAAGTTGGTAATGTCCCAGGCCCATCCTATGGTTTTGTTGAGTCCCCAGGTTCCAATGCCGTAAAATACAGTTATATAGGTAGCCCATGCCCCGAAAAGCGCTGCCGCACCTGCGATGGCAATTCCTATGTACCAGTATATGGAGGGTTTGCCGGCCATGGGCGACAGAATATCCTGCGTAACCTGGCTGTAACTCTTGTTACCCTTTATAAGTGGCTCTCTTAATGGCGATACGTACATTATGGAAGGTTTTGATTATGCGTTGTTTTTGATTTTGGTCAGGTAGCCTACCGAAGGCAGGGTGTGCAGCTCCTCCAGAAGGTGGTAGTTCCGCTCATCGGCATACCATTTAGAAACTTTGGAATTTTTGTCGTTGAGATTGCCAAAAATGATGGCGCCTGCCGGACATGCCTGGGCACAAGCCGGAGAAACCTCTCCATCGGTGAGTTGGCGATCTTCTGTTTTGGCTTCCAGTTTTTTGTCCTGTATGCGCTGCACACAGAAAGAGCACTTTTCGATTACTCCTTTGGCCCGAATGGTAACATCAGGATTGAGCACCAAACGGCGCAGATCGGTAGTCATTTCGGCCGGATCGTAACGGTTGCCCCTAAGCGCATCAGCACCAGTGTAATCGTAGAAATTGAATCGGCGTACTTTATACGGACAGTTGTTGTTGCAATAGCGGGTGCCAATACAGCGGTTGTAGGCCATCTGGTTCAGTCCTTCATTGCTATGGGTAGTGGCTGCCACCGGACAAACATTCTCGCACGGGGCATTGTCGCAATGCTGGCACATAACAGGCTGACGAACCACTTCGGGATTGTTGATGTCGCCGTTGTAGTATCGGTCGATGCGCAGCCAGTGCATTTCTCTAGCCCGTACAACCTGTTCTCGGCCTACTACTGGAATGTTGTTTTCGGCATTACATGCAACCACACAGGCATTGCAACCAGTACAAAGGTTTAAGTCGATGGCCATTCCCCAATGGAATCCGTCGTAAACAACTTTGGGATACATCGATTTTAGGTGCGATTGAATATAGGCACGGTCTTCATTTCCGGCGTTTGGATTTTCCAAGTACTCCTTCAACGATGCCTCCTTTATGATGGGGCGTCCTTCCATCGAATGATGGGTTTGCGTAAGGGCAAGTGCCTGGGTTCCTTTAAGTGGCTGAAGTGTGACGTCGCTGCTGGTAAAAATTCGGGTTTCGCCGGAGGATGTCACCTGTGAGAATAAATTTACACCTACTCCATTGGCCGGAACCCCTGTGTTGGATCTTCCGTAACCTAGCGATATGGCAACGGTTTTATATTCCTGACCGGGTTGAATTAGCACCGGTAGTCCGGGCAAGCCATTTATCGAAACCAATTGATCATTTTTAAGCTTCAGCTCCTCTGCCAAACGGGGCGAGATTGCTGCGTAATTGCCCCAGCAAGCTTTGCTTACGGGATCGGGGAGTTCCTGAAGCCATGGATTGTTGGCATGCTTACCAGATCCCACGGCAACGTTGGCATAAAGAACCAATTCAAGGCTTTCGGTGTTGCGGGGGCTTACCGTTGCCAGTGCTGTTTCTAATCCCTGCTCGCTATAGCGGGCCACTGGTTCTTTTTCGGTGGTTTCAAACACCCCGTCGTGTACCTTGCTGTTCCAAAATTCGGTGAAACTAGTGTATCCGCTAGATTTTGAGTACACGTTTCTTTCCCAGTAATTCTGAATAAAACTCCTAAAGTCGGTTGCTTTTCCACTCCACGCAAGCAAACTTTCTTGCGCTTGCCGGGTGTTAAATATATGTCTAATGGCAGGCTGAGCCAATGAATATGAGCCGGTTTTAATTTCGAAATCGTTCCATGCCTCGAGGTAGTGGTGGTCGGGGCAGATAAACCTTGCCAGAGCCGAGGTTTCATCGGTGAAAATAGAAAGAGAGACTGTAAGTCCGGTTTTCTGCAACCCCTCCTCAAATTTGGTTTTATCGGGATAATCGTAGGCCGGATTAACATCGTACATAATCAACCCTGCTACTTTACCTGCAGCCATATCCGAAACAAGAGCATCCATCGATGCATCATCGGCCTTTCTAACCTTAAGGTGGATCTCGGTGTCGATGGTGTTGCCGTAACTATCCAACAATTGATTGATGGTGTTGACCATCAATTGTTCGTGGGTGTCGTTGCTGCCACTCACTACAAGGGCGTTTCCTTTTTGGGCAACCAGACTGGCGGCTACCTCAGAAACCTCGTTCGTGGCAGCAGGGCTTGTTTCAACGGTAAGACCAAGTTGCCTGCGCACCTCGTTGAGCAGCGCTGCCAGGGTGGATTTCTGGTGCGAGGGTCGGATCTGAATCCGTCTGTCGGCGTTGGAGCCGGTAAGCGACATGGCGCCTTCGAACTGAATGTGTTGCGACATTTGCCGCTCTCCGTCGGTCAGGCGGCGTTTCGAAACATACTGACGGGTGTATTCGACAGGTGACAACCAAGTACCCAAAAAGTCGGCATCGAAGCTTACGATCAGGTTGGCCCGGTCAAACCTATAAGCCGGAATGAAGGGTCTTCCAAATGAGATTTCATTTGCTTTGAGCATACCCGCGGCCGACAAAACATCATATTGTACATGCTCGGTGCCAGGATAGGCAAGCATAAACTCTGCTATGGATTCCGAAGTAGAAGGACTAATAATCGTGGGGGATAAGATTACAATGCGGCCCTTATTTTGGCGAATGGCATCGAGTTGAGCAATAATGCGCTCATCGGCCTGCTCCCAGGTTATCTCATCTCCATTGTGGATCGGATTTTGGTATCGGCTGTTGTCGTAAAGGTTGAGTACAGAAGCCTGAGCCCGGGCGTTGGTACCACCATGTGTAATCTTCGATAAAGTGTTGCCCTCGATTTTGATGGGACGTCCATCTCTTACCTTAACAATAACGCTGGAATAGTCGATGCCATCGAAATAGCTCGAGGCGAAGTAGCTCGCCTTGCCGGGCGTAATCTGTTCAGGTTTTATCAGGTAAGGAATCGCCTTACGTACCGGCTGTTCACAGCTTACTGCAATGGCTGCCGAAGCTATGGTAAACCCGAAGGCTTTCAGGAAATCGCGTCTGGAGTTGTTCGAGGATTTGACCTCCTGCTGACTCTCCATAATGAATTTCTTGTCGCCGGCCATTTGCTCCTGCTGAATTCCAGCTATTATGGCTGAGCGCTCCTCTAAACTTCTGTAATATTTTTTCTCCATTAGGAAGGTAATCTTTTGAATTTTAATAATGACATTTCATGCAATCTTCACCCCCTACCATACTGGCTGTAACACGGGTTATCTCACCCTTTTTAAGTTGCTCATGCAACTCTTCGTAGGTGTCGTAAAAACTGTTGGAGGTGAACTGGACTTCAGTTGTACGGTGACAATCGAGACACCATCCCATGCTCAGGTCATTAACCTGCATCAAAGTGTGCATGGTTTCAACCGGTCCGTGACAAGCGGCGCAGTCAAGCCTTCCTGAGTTTACATGTTGGGCATGGTTGAAATAAACATGATCTGGCAAGTTGTGGATGCGCACCCATTCGAGGTTTTGTCCGGTTTCGGCAGCTTCAATAATTTTGGCAATTTCAAAGCGACCACTGTTGGTTCCTTCGCGAACAATCGAGTGGCAGTTCAAACAGAGGTTGGTGGCCGGGAATCCAGCCGACTTACTTTGCTCAACCGTAGTATGGCAATACATACAGTCGATACCTTGCTCTCCTACGTGCACTGCATGCGAAAATTTAACCGGCTGATTGGGTGCGTAGTATTGCTGGCGCCCAAGACTTATCGCCTCACTTACCAGCATTTGAGCTTGCACCCCCAGAGATGCTAAAAACAGAATTACGGGAATAAATTTGTATGTAAGCTTTCGGATAAAAAGCAATTCAATAAGCGCCCAGGTTATTACCAAACCAAGAAACAAAAACAAAATAAGATTGAAAAAAGTAGGTTTCTTTTGATAGGCTCCGGTTTCTGCCATATTGTCGAGATAGGCTTTCACATGGTATAAATCTTCGTCCGAAATTTTAAAGTCCTTGTGCACCTCAGCCATTTTTCCGCCAACGGGCTGCATTACCGCATTGTTGAAAGACATGAAGTCTTGATTTACATACTTCAAGGCAATTTCATAGGCCGAAGGGTTCCAGTTGAGGGTATCGACAGGTAAAATATTGTGGCAGCTAACGCAGGCATCATGCTTGCGGTTAAAAGGCAACAGTCCTTTGAAAAAACGTTCACCCCTTTTTAGCTCGTTTTCCGCAGAACCTTCGCCGGCTGCTGCCATTGCTGAAGGGGTAAAAATCAATGTAAAAAACAGAATGGGAAGCAGTATGGTAAGGAAAATGTTGCGAACAGACAATTGATACTTTGTGTAAAATCTCTCCATATTGTCAGGTTAATTTGTACTTTAAAATTTGGGACCAAATTAATCAAACTTTTTTAATAAATTTTTCGCCAGCTCTAGCCTCCGGCAAAATTGGGCTAAATTTTGCTGTGCAGAATATAGAAGAAAAAAAGACCTTAAAATGCTAGTATCTTTAATCCATTGTGGTTCATGGAAATTGATTGATTGCCTGTTTGTTCATGTTGTATTGATTGGAAAGTCAGGATGAAAATTTTACCTGAATCAAAATTAAATAGGCACCTTTTGTATTCCCAACCAATGTAGCGCTATCTTTTAGTGTATCCTTCCGGTAGCGAAGTAATCATCGACGCAGATCAGCTGTCAGACAGATTTTGGGTAATTCTTCTAACAAGTTTCATGTTCTCGAAGAACTCGCGGGCAACTACCCGCAAAATGGTGTAGACTGGAATGGCCAATATCATTCCGAGGATTCCTGCCATACTTCCGGCTGCCAAAATAACCAGAAAGATTTCGAGCGGATGGGCCTTAACGCTGCTGGAATAGATCAGTGGCTGAAAAAGCACATTGTCAATGATCTGTACGGTTAGAAAAACCAGAACCATCCATCCGAGCAATGGAAGGGTGTATTCATTGAAATTCATATGGCTGTTCACTGCAATCCCGATAATTAGTCCCATTGCTGCGCCCATCCATGGACCAACATAGGGAATTACATTAAAAAGTCCACAGATTAGGCCGATTATGACAGCATGCTGGAATTCAAGACCAGCAAGTGTTACGCCCAAAGTTACCAGAAGCCCCACCATAACCACCTCGAAAATGAGACCGATAAAATAGCGCCGCAGCAAAGCCGAGGTTGAGTCCAGTATTTTTGCTGTTTTCTCTTCAAACTCCGAGGGCACCAAAACCAGAATCCCTTCGCGAAACATCTTTTCATCTTTCAGAAAAAAGAAGGTAATGAAGGAAACCGCAAAAAAGCCTATAACCGTTTCTCCCAGAATTTCCACCACAAAACCCAGCGTAGTGGAGATTCCCGAAATGTTAAGTTTCTCTGTTATCTGATCTATTATGAGTTCTAAAAACGATTGATTGTCGATGCGCACAGGTTCGCGGCTGGTAAACCGAATCAACTCATTTAAGGGCTCCTGAATTTGACCAAAGACAGCATCAAAATCGATGTTCGAAAGTATGGTAAACTCCTTGATGATGAGGGGAATGAGAAATCTAAAAAGACTGATAAAGAATACCCAAAGAGCCATGAGTGCGATAAACGCCGATAGTAC
>CAYGIQ010000004.1:0-31241 GCA_964349885.1 uncultured Prolixibacteraceae bacterium
CCCACGCAGGTAGTTGTTTCCAAATAGGGAGCGACTATTTTTTTTGCTATGCAATACCACGTTTATATACTTTATTCGCTGACACTTGACCGATATTATATTGGGATGAGTTCTGATCCACATGGTAGATTGTGGCGTCATAATATTTCCCGTCAGGGCTACACATCAAAAGGACAGCCTTGGGAGTTGGTGTATTCAGAGGTTTTTGAAACAAAGCCTGAAGCTATGTCTCGGGAGCGTCAATTAAAGGGTTGGAAGAATCGAGATAGAATCCTAACGCTGATAGGCAATAAATAATTTTCTTTAGAAGAAGGGGGACCTTTCTGGTTCAGAGCATCCCGACAAACATTGTCGGGAGGGTCGGGGGTTCGAATCCCTCACCGCCCACGCAGGTAGTTGTTTCCAAATAGGGAGCGACTATTTTTTTTGCTATGCAATTGTGTTGCCTAAACACCTTTAAACCCAGCTCAGAAATTTGCCGGTTGTTGAAATATAAAAACCACTAAGCCACTTCTCAATCTTAAATTTTACAGACAGGTAGTGTCTTTTTGTCAATTTATCGGCCTTTCTATTATATGGTTTGTAAAATATCGCTATACTTGCAATCATAAATTCAATAGATAAACAATGCGTTGCAACATCCATCACGGCCATCATCATGGAATCCTTCCGGAGGGTAGGCCGCAGTTGATTTGTCTGTAACCAAAAGATATTTTTAACATATAGGCTTACCTTTACCGGTAGGCCTTTTTTATTCATCACCATGCAGGAAGAGAAATTAAGAATTGCCATTCAAGCCAAAGGGCGTCTAAACGAGGGTTCGGTCCGATTAATGGAAGAGGCTGGGATCCATCTTATCTTTGGTAGCCGTAACCTGATATCACCAGCTAAAAATTTCCCCATCGAGGTACTATATCTCCGCGACGATGATATCCCGCAAACTGTAGCATACAGGGCCGCCGATGTGGGCATAGTTGGCGAAAATGAAGTACTCGAAAAGAAGGAGCCGGTCGATATTGTAAAACGTTTGGGTTTTAGTCGATGTCGGCTATCTCTGGCCGTTCCCCAGCAGGTTGATTACCCCGGACCAGCATGGTTTGAGGGTAAGAAGATTGCAACCTCGTATCCTGGTATTCTGGGAGATTGGCTGCGCGAAAAAGGGGTAACCTCAGAGATACACGTCATCAATGGTTCGGTGGAAATATCGCCCGGAATAGGGTTGGCCGATGCCATCTTCGACATTGTAAGTTCAGGTTCCACGCTTGTAACAAATCGACTTAAGGAGGTGGAAGTTGTAGCCACATCCGAAGCAGTTATGGTTAAAAACCGTGCGCTTTCGCCTGCAAAACAGGAGATTTTGCAAGAGCTTATCTTTAGGTTAGAGTCGGTGCAGCGGGCCGAAGGCAAAAAATACATTCTGCTCAATGCGCCCGATGCCAATATCAAAGATATTATTGCCATGCTTCCCGGTATGAAAAGTCCGACGGTTATGCCACTGGCCGAAACTGGGTGGAGCTCGGTGCATTCCGTAATTGATGAAAACGATTTTTGGGAAGTCATCGGAAACCTAAAAAAGGCTGGTGCTGAAGGAATTCTGGTGATTCCCATTGAGAAAATGATATTTTAACAGCAAACTTTTTACCGATTGTTGTATGAAAACCTACCGGGATCCAAGTCAAAGCCTCTGGAGTTCTATTGTACAAAGGCCGCTTTTCGATGTAACCGACCTGCATGGCAGGGTAGGTGAGCTTTTAGCCGGCATTCGGGAGCGCGGCGAATCCGCTCTTCGCGAATATACTCTGCGATTCGATGGAGTTGAGCCGGCAGAATGGCTGGTAACAGCGGACGAAATAGAAGCGTGCGAAAACCTTGTTGCAGAACCGCTTAAGAGGGCTATGCAAGTGGCTGCTGCCAATATCGCTACCTTTCATAAAAGTCAGCAAACCGCTCCCCATCGCATAGAAACCTCTCCGGGTGTTTGGTGCTGGCAAAAACCGGTACCCATCGATTCGGTTGGGCTATACATTCCGGGGGGAACGGCACCACTTTTTTCCACTGTTCTTATGTTGGCCATTCCTGCTCAACTGGCTGGATGCCGCGAGATTGTCCTTTGTACCCCTCCCGCTTCTGATGGTTCGGTGCATCCGGCCATACTTTATGCTGCACGTTTGGCCGGTGTTACCCGCATCTACAAACTGGGCGGAGTTCAGGCAATTGGTGCTATGGCGTATGGGGTAGTGGCTCCCAAAGTGAATAAAATATTTGGACCCGGTAATCAATATGTAATGGCCGCCAAGCAATTGGTGAGCTTTACCGATGTTGCCATCGATATGCCCGCAGGCCCATCAGAGGTTGCGATCATTGCCGACGATTCTGCTTTCCCTGCCTTCATCGCAGCCGATTTGTTGTCGCAGGCAGAACACGGAGCCGATAGTCAGGTTTTGCTCGTGCTTTTAGGAGATGCCTTGCTCAGTGAAATAAAGCGGGAACTTGATTTACAGCTTACCCGTTTGCCCCGCCGCGAAATGGCTTCCAAAGCTCTGGAGAGCAGCAGTGTTGTAATATTTGATAGCGAAGAGGAGATCGTAGACCTTATTAACCTCTACGCCCCAGAGCATCTGATTGTATCCACTCGGAACAGTCGCGAGCTTTCTGAAAAAATTTACAATGCAGGATCAGTCTTTCTTGGAAATTATACACCCGAAAGTGCTGGTGATTATGCCTCGGGTACCAACCATACCCTGCCTACCAACGGATGGGCAAGATCATACAGTGGAGTGAATCTAGATAGCTTTGTAAAGAAAATTACATTTCAGGAAATTACGCCTGAAGGACTGGCCCAACTGGGGCCGCACATAGAATTGATGGCTGCTGCCGAGCAACTCGAGGCCCACAAGAATGCTGTAACCCTGAGGCTTAAAAGCTTAAATTTGAGAAACTAAATGGTTGCTTCTTATGAAACTTAACAAGTTGATTCGCGATAATATTGCTGCCCTCAAGCCCTACTCTTCGGCACGTGATGAATTTTCGGGCGAAGCCATGGTTTTTCTCGATGCGAACGAGAACCCCTACAACGAGCCCTATAACCGCTATCCCGATCCCCACCATAAAGCGCTGAAGGATCGTATAGCGGTCCTCAAAGGTGTTGATCCGGAGTCTATTTTTTTGGGGAATGGTTCTGATGAACCCATTGATCTGCTGGTAAGGGCCTTTTGTGAGCCCGGAAGGAACAACATCGTTATAATGACTCCCACCTATGGGATGTATGAGGTGGCAGCCGGAATCAATAAAGTTGAAACCATAAAAGTTCAACTCTCTTCAGATTTTCAGCTTAGCGCTGCCAATATGCTTTCCGCTGTCAATGAGGAAAGTCGGCTAATGTTCCTTTGCTCCCCCAACAATCCTACCGGGAATCTGCTCGATGGGGGTGAGATTTTGACCCTGGTGAAGAATTTTAACGGTATAGTGGTGGTAGATGAGGCCTATATCGATTTTGCCCCAGGGAATTCCCTGCTTCCGCTACTGAGTGCATACGACAACCTGGTGGTACTCCAAACGTTTTCGAAGGCATGGGGAATGGCCGGACTGCGACTCGGGATGGCCTTTGGCTCACCTGAATTAATTGCTGTGCTCAATAAAATTAAGTATCCCTACAACCTGAATGTACTAACCCAGGAGGTAGCGCTTTCGCGGCTTGACCATGCAGCAGAAGTGGAGGCCTGGGTTGCACACCTTATCGAGGAGCGCCATCGTTTGGCCACAGCCCTATTAACGATGCCCCGAGTGGAAAGGATCTTTCCCTCCGATGCCAATTTTTTACTAATTCGGATTAGAAATGCCCGCAGCGTATATAAACAGCTGCTGCAAAAAGGCATTGTTGTTCGCGATCGTTCGGCCGTGGTTCTGTGCCATGATACCCTAAGGATAACGGTTGGAACTCCTTCCGAAAACAATCAGCTGCTCGAAGCATTGGCTGCTTTAGGCATCGATTCTAACGATTAATCAATAACTATTCTAATCCGATGAAAAGAGCACTCTTTATCGACCGCGACGGAACCCTGATCGTAGAACCAGGTGATCAGCAAATCGACACACTCGATAAACTGGAATATCTGCCGGGGGTCTTCCGTAATATGTATTTTATTCGTAAGAACCTCTCCTACGAGCTGGTCATGGTTTCTAATCAGGATGGGTTGGGAACCGAAGCTTATCCGGAGGTCGATTTCAGATTGGTACAGGATAAATTGCTTACAGCTTTTAGCAATGAAGGGGTTTCTTTCGACGATATTCTGATCGATAAAAGCTGGCCGCACGACAACAAACCAACCCGTAAACCGGGTATTGGTATGCTTACCCGATACCTCGATGGAAGTTATGACCTAAGTGCCAGCTTTGTTATAGGCGACAGGCTTACGGATGTGGAGTTGGCTTACCGTTTGGGCGCCAAAGCGATTCTGATTAACGACGGATCGCTGTTTCCGGCATTGGAGGCAGCTCCCTATGCAAAAAGCTGTGTTTTGGTAACCCTCGATTGGGATGCCATCTATGCCTGTGTGGCTGCTCCTGAACGAAGTGCAACCGTTGAGCGCACTACCCGTGAAACAGCCATTCAAATAGAACTGCACCTCGATGGAACCGGCAAAACAGACATCGCCACCGGACTGCATTTCTTCGATCATATGCTCGATCAGATTGGACGCCATTCGGGCTGCGACCTTACGGTAAAAGTTACAGGCGATCTGCATGTCGATGAGCACCATACAGTGGAGGATACCGCCATTGCATTGGGCGAGGCTTTTGGAAAAGCGCTCGGGGATAAAAAGGGAATTGAACGGTATGGCTTTTACCTCCCGATGGATGAAAGTCTTGCTTCTGTGGCCATCGATTTTGGAGGGCGATCCTGGCTGGTTTGGAGTGCTCTATTTAACCGCGAGCGGGTGGGCGATGTGCCAACCGAACTTTTTTACCATTTTTTTAAGTCGTTCTCCGATGCTGCTCGCTGCAACCTAAACATCAAGGTGGAGGGCGATAACGAACACCACAAAATTGAGGCAATCTTTAAGGCTTTTGCACGTGCCATCAGAATGGCGGTGCGCAAGGATGCTTTCAATTTCGAGCTGCCTTCTACAAAAGGCGTTCTATAGACTATTGGTTATGCAAGATGAGACTTTACAACGTCCACCAATGTCCACCAATAGCCTGAATACTGCTATATTGCTCATTCACTGTCCAGACCGACAGGGGTTGCTGGCGATGGTGACCGAATTTCTAAACCGAAACAATGGCAATATTATTTACCTCGATCAGCATGTCGATCGGCAGGAGATGATTTTTTATATGAGGGTAGAGTGGGAACTAAATGGATTTACCATTCCTCGCGATAAAATTGGCGACTATTTTGCTACCCTGATTGGCACCCCTATGCTGATGACATGGAAACTCTATTTCAAAGAGGATATTCCCCGAATGGCCGTCTTTGTCTCGCGCATGCCGCATTGTCTCTATGATTTATTGGCCCGCTATGCTGCAGGTGAGTGGGAAGTTGAGATTCCTCTGATTATTGGCAACCACCGCGATTTGGAGCCTGTTGCCCGTCAGTTCGGAATCGATTTTCACCATTTTTCCATTACGACCGAAAACAAAACACAGCAGGAGCTGGCAGAACTGAAGTTGCTGGAGGAATACCGCATCAATTTTATAGTACTGGCCCGTTATATGCAGGTGTTGAGCAGTAGTTTCGTTGAGCAATTTCCCAATCGGATAATCAACATTCACCACTCCTTCCTTCCTGCATTTGCAGGTGCCAAACCCTATCATGCTGCCCATGAAAGGGGTGTGAAAATAATAGGAGCAACAAGCCATTATGTTACTTCCGATCTGGATGCCGGGCCTATAATTGAACAGGATGTTACCCGCTGCAGCCATGTGGATACGGTTGAAAACCTTATTCGTAAGGGGCGCGACCTCGAGAAAATTGTCCTTTCGCAGGCGGTATACCGGCACCTGCAGCGCAAAGTACTCGTTTTCCACAACCGAACGGTGGTGTTTGATTGATCCCCAGTTTTAAAATTGAAGCGTGAATACAGATGTGCTAACCAAAATGTCGTATTTTTAACCCCTCGTTATCCATGAACCAAAACAGAAAGGTTATGAAAATCAAAATAGGTTTGTTGATTACCATGGTGGTGGCAGTTTTTATACTTCAAGCTCAAAACCAGGTTATTCCAGCCGACTACGGCTACATAGTAAAAATCGGACAAACCGTGCCCAATGTCGAAATGGAACTCACCACCGGTCAGAAGGTGCGGATGAGCGATTTGCGTGGCAAAGTGGTGATGCTACAGTTTACTGCCAGTTGGTGCGGAGTTTGCCGTAAAGAGATGCCCCATATCGAAAAGGACATATGGCTCAAGCATAAAAACAACCCCAATTTCGCCCTTTATGGTATTGATCTCGACGAACCGCTCGATAAGGTTGTGAAATTTGGTCAGGATGTTGGGATAACCTATCCTCTGGCACTTGACCCAGGCGGGTCGATTTTTTATACTTTCGCCGAAAAAGGTGCAGGGGTTACCCGCAACGTAATCATTGATAAGAGTGGAAAAATTGTTTTCATGACCCGACTTTTTCAGGAGGAGGAGTTCAATGAGATGGTACGTGTAATCGATCGCCTCCTATGAAGGTCGTGATTATTCGATACAATGCAGGAAACATCGAGTCGGTTAGCAATGCCCTCTCACGCCTTGGTGTTGACGCAGAAATTACATCCGACCATCAAAAAATTGCACAAGCCGACAAGGTTATATTTCCTGGTGTTGGAGAGGCAAGTTCTACCATGGCCTACCTCCGGCGTGAAGGACTCGACCGTTTGATTCCATCGCTCACTCAGCCCGTCTTGGGGATATGTCTCGGACTTCAATTGATGTGCAGTCAGTCAGAAGAGGGCAACACCAGTTGTCTCGGTATTTTTAGTGAACAAGTAAAACGGTTTGAGGCCCCCCCCGGAAGCGAGCACATTCTCAAGGTGCCCCACATGGGGTGGAACGCCCTTCGCAATCTTAAGGGAAATATTTTTACCGGGCTTCACGAGCAGGAATACTGCTATTTTGTGCACTCTTTTTACGCGTCTGTAGGTGAACATACCTCTGCTACCTGCGACTATATCCATCCTTTTAGTGCGGCACTATCCCGTGAAAACTTTTTTGCTACCCAGTTTCATCCCGAAAAAAGCGGTTCTCCGGGTGCTTTAATTTTACAAAACTTTCTTCACCTCTAAAAACAACCCATGGACAGATTAACGATCGTTAAGGTAGGTGGCAATGTAGTGGAAGATCCCACCCTAATGGCCGCTCTGCTCGACGACTTTAAAAGTGTTACCGGCAATAAAATGCTTGTGCATGGCGGTGGTAAGGCTGCTACTTCCTTGGCTGGCCGGCTCGGTATCGAGTCCAAAATGGTGGATGGCCGTCGCATTACCGACCTCGATATGCTGGAGGTAGTTACGATGGTCTATGGCGGACTCATCAACAAAAGGGTTGTTGCCGGCCTGCAGTCGCGTGGAATGAATGCTCTTGGCCTTACAGGGGCCGATTTTGACCTGATTCGTGCCAAAAAGCGTGAAGTGGGTGAGGTGGATTATGGCTACGTGGGCGACATTGAATCGGTTAATACCCGCGAACTACAACAGTTGCTGTCCGAAAATGTCATTCCGGTTGTTGCGCCGCTCACCCACGATGGTAAGGGCCAAATGCTCAATACCAACGCCGATACCATAGCTGCACAGCTGGCCATAGAACTCTCATCCCGCTATCGGGTTTTTCTCTTCTACTGCTTTGAAAAACGTGGCGTTCTTGCCGACCCCCTCGACAATGAAAGTGTTATCTCTGTTCTCAGTGAATCCATGTTTCTCGAAAATCAGGAGCTGGGAACCATTAGCAGTGGAATGATTCCCAAGCTCCAGAATGGTTTTAGGGCACTCCACCTAGGGGTAGGGGAGGTGTTGATTACCAATCCCGAAAACTTTTCAAGGGCGCGCGGCACACGTTTGGTAAAGGGCTAACCCTTAAAAGCGGATATCCAATCCAAACCTATAGTGCCTGCCTGCCTGAGGAAAGTAACCATCCATTGCATAGCGATTGCCGCCCAACAGGTAGGAATATATCCATGCATTGGATTCATAATTTACATCGAGCAGGTTGTTGATGACACCCCTCAAACGGATCTCTCCTGAACCTATTTTCCCAATTGAGTAGTCGGCCATCAAATGGTTAACCAGATAAGCTTTAAGCATACGTTCGGCACTCGAGCTGTTGTCGATGTATTGATTGCCGGTATAACTGCTCACCAGGTTCAAACTACCTCCTTTGGCAACCTTCAGCTGAACGTTGCTGTTGGCTAGGAGCCGTGGTGAAAATGCCAGATGGGTAGTTCCCAACTCAAATGCCTGTTGGCCGCCTGTATCCCAATCGTCGACAAACTCCGTGAAGTTTTGAATTTTAGCGCTGCTTACGGAGGCATTTCCATTCCACTCAATCCAATTGTTTGGCTTCAAGCCCCAGCTGAATTCCACTCCTCTTCGAAAACTATTGTCAACATTTATCATTATGGCCTTCCCGGTATTGTTTATTTTGCCGGTATGTACCAACTGGTCGTGGTACAACATATGGTAGAGGTTGATTTCGAAGGAGTAGGAGGTCCCCCGTATTTTATATCCGAGCTCAAAATCGTGAAGGGTTTCATGGCGCGGCAGCTCTCCGTTTCCAACATCGGTAAAGTTGGAACGGGCCGGCTCCCGGCTGGCTTTGGCGTATGAGAAGTAGGCATCGTTGGCGGCATCCGGGCTGTAAAAAAGGCCTGCTTTGGGATTAAAGAATAGATAGGAATTGTCGAGTTGCAGATTCGACAGATCGTCTATTGTCCCCGCTATGGTGTAGTCTATGACCCTAACCTGTGCATCGGCGAAAAGCGAAAGCTGTGGGGTTATTTGGTGGTTCAGCTTAAGGTAGTTGTTGAAGTCTCGTTTGTTTCCGGTGTTGCGGTACCAATCCTGATCCTTGGCATTGGCTCCAGCCACCGCCATCCAGATTATTTTGCCATAGTGCTGCCCATCGTATTGGTGCCAGCCACCGCCATACGTAAGGTCGATTTTGCCTTTGGCATATTGCAATGAGTAGATTCCACCATAAAAATCGTTGTCGAGCCACTTCCTGCGCACCAGATCGGAACGCGAAACAGAGGCGCCATTGATAACAGGTGTTTGGAGACCGTAGGAGGAGAATCGCTGGTTTGCCCTAAATTGCTCATAATAACCCAGCCCGGCGGTATAATGGAAGGCAGCTGTTCCACTTAAATGGCGGTTAAAGCGGTGCGTTAAGTGCAGTTGGTAAAGATCCTGTTGGTAGTTGTCTACTTGATTCTCATAGGTGTAGAGGTTGTAAGTCCGGGAGTCTGATGCCAGCATATGAGCCGTTTCGGCTGCTGAATAGAGCCAGTGTTCCTCATACAACCGCATGCCTGCCACGTCGTTGTTCAGCCTTACCGAGGGTACTCCATTCCATGCTTGGTAGGTGGTTTCCAAACCACCCGTGACCATCACCCTTACTGCGGTGTTATCGCCATAATACCCACCCGAGAGGTAGAAAGATTTGAGGTCGCTGAAGGCACCGTCTATAAAACCATCGGAAGTGACCTTCGATAGCCGGGAATCGAGTGTAAAACGTCCGTTAAGCAGTCCGGTTCCCGCAGCTACACTGTTATGGAAGGTGTTGAATGTACCCGCTGATGTTCGGATCTCAGCATACGGGTCGGCCGAGACCGACAGGGTACGGAGGTTGATGCTTGCCCCAAAGGCAGCAGCTCCGTTGGTCGATGTTCCAACCCCCCGCTGTATCTGTATGTCGCTTGCTGAGGCCGCTAGATCGGGCTGATCTACAAACCAGGTGCCGTGCGATTCTGCATCGTTTAAGGGGATTCCATTGAGCGTAACATTAATGCGGTTCATATCGGTGCCACGGATTCGGAACTGCGTATATCCTACACCGGTGCCTGCATCTGAGGTTGCAGAGAACGAAGGGGTTAACGACAACAAATAGGGAGTATCCTGACCATAGTTGCGTCGCTGAATCTCCTCCCGCGAAAGGTCGGAATAAGCTACGGGGGTCTTTTCTCCTGCTCGTGTGGCCGAAATCAGCACTTCGCCGGTGTACATGGTTGCGGGCTGCAGGGATATCTGCAGCTCTTCTCCCGATTCGGTGTTTGCCAGCACTTCGGCTGTTTGGTAACCAACAAATGAAACCTTTAGGGTATAACTACCCGGTTTTAGATTGGAAAAGCGAAAAGTACCATCAGAACCGGCCGAAACGCCCATGTAGGTATTGTCAATCACAACACTGGCTCCCGTCAACGGCTCCCGGTTGCTCCCTGATATCCGTCCCGCAAGCACTCCCTGTGCAACGGCATGCAATGCCAGACATTGCAGCAGCAGCAGCAAACTCATTCTTTTCATTTCTTTGGATTTTGGTTAAAGAACTAACCAATGGAGTAGGAATAATCCTATGTTTACCTTCCCTACGCCGGCATTATCCGGATCAGGTTTAAAGGGTATGTTCTCAGCCTGCATTTCAGTTCGTGCTAAAACGAACAAGGCACCCCATTGAGTGAAATATCAACACAAAGATAGGGGCAAAATTCGAACTGCCCAAATCTATACGCTTTAAGCAATCTTGAATTAACCTTTCAGCAGCTTTTTTAGAGCCGCCTAGTGTTCATCGGTAAGATCAGCACATGTGATAGGGCCATACCTGCAGCCCCTGCCTCCATGGAGATATTGTAGGCGGTCGACAACTCCCTGGGGGGATACCGACGTAATAAAAAGTCCGGAGTAAACCGGTTTCTTTTCTTTGAGTAGTGCAATCTTGTCCTCCAATTGTGCCCCTACCCAAGGAATTCCTTCGTTCGAAGAGCACATAAAGCGGTAATAGGGCACATGGGCTGGATCGGTTGCCGAAGAAAGCCCTGCCCGTTTAACGCTGTACCATTCGGGATGTTTTTCAAGGTAGTAGGGATTGTTGTTGGGCATTGTCCACATCCAGGCGTGGACTTCTATATCGGCCGCATCCATATCCAGTGTTTTGCTTTCAGCGTTTCGGAATCTGGCGATTGGCAGGCATGAAAGGGATTCATGGCCAGGGCCATAGTGTCCAGTCCGATATATTTTAGAAATGTTCTCTACTTCATACGATCTTCTAAGGTACGTTCCCAAAAATAACAGCAATAAAATTCATCCAAAACCTAAAACCTTTACGAGCAGGCAATCCAGATACAACTCGGCCAAATTCAACAGTGTAAAAAACGCTTTGGATTGGTGTGCCGATGTATCGGGCAGTATTCGATTCGGTAACAAACACTATATTTGAATCAATCGTTTTAAATCCAAAAATTAACTTCAGCAAATCAAAATAGATGCATCAGTCTTTAACCATACCGCTGCCGGCTGCTTCAGTCATCGACCGCCCGACCTTTGTGATAGACAAACTTCAATCTTTGCGCAATATCGAGCAGATGGCCGCCAGAGCCCAACGGCATAATCTTCTATTCAGACCCCATTTCAAAACCCATCAATCGGCCGAAATCGGCAACTGGTTCCGCGACTTTGGCGTAACAGCCATTACCGTTTCATCGGTATCAATGGCGGCCTATTTTGCCCGCAATGGTTGGGAGGATATTACCATCGCCTTTCCCCTCAACATTCGCGAGATCGGGGCCATCAATGAACTCGCCACCCGCATACGATTGAACGTTCTGGTGGACAACATTCAGGTGGTGGAGTTGCTCGGGGAAAGGGCTGCTGCCGTTGGGGTCTTTATTGAGGTAGATACTGGCCATTTGCGGTCGGGTATCGAGGTGCAACGGGTACAACAGATCGATGAAGTGCTTGGGGTGATGGGGCGATACAAACAACTTGCTTTTCGGGGATTTTTGTCGCATGCCGGACAAACCTACGCAGCCCGGTCGGCCAGTGATATTCTGCTGCGGCATACCGATGCATTGATGAAAATGCGGGCACTGCGTGAACATTATGCTCTGGCATGGCCCGGCATCATTGCCTCGATTGGCGATACTCCTGCTTGCTCTTTGGCTGAAAATTTCGATGGGGTTGATGAGTTGCGACCCGGAAATTTTGTCTTTTACGATCTGATTCAGGAGCAACTGGGCGCTTGCAGTAGATCTGAAATTGCCGGCCGGTTATTGTGTCCTGTGGTTTCACGTCACTTGTCGCGCAACGAAATTGTTATATACGGAGGAGCTGTGCATATGTCGAAAGAGTTTTTGATAACCAACCATGCCAAACGAAGTTTCGGAGCCATTGCACTTTGCGATGCTGAAGATGGCTCCATGGCAGGCGATAGAACCTATGTTGGTGCATTGTCGCAAGAGCATGGAATGGTTAAGGCATCGTTCGACGATGCCCGCAGGTTCCGAATAGGGGGTCTTACCTCACTGCTTCCGGTACACTCCTGTCTAACCGCCGATATGGCACCATATTACCTCACCACCTCAGGCGATCGGATTGAAAAAATGCCTCGTTGAGAGGAATGCATGCGATGGTGTCTCTGGCTAGCGCTGTGGGATATACAAGCACCCCCTATAGCTGTTGCTATAAGGGGGGCTGTTGTAGGTTAGGCCTCTAATTCTATTGCTTTGTAGGTATGTTTTTGAGGGTTTCCAACAGAAAATCCCAATACTTTTGTACCGAAGCGATGTTGACCTTTTCGTCGGGAGAATGGGGATGACGGATGGTAGGCCCCAGTGAAATCATATCCCATTCTGGATATTTTCCTCCCAGAATTCCACACTCAAGTCCGGCATGAATGGCCTTTACTTCAGACGTTTTACCAAATTGCTTCTGATATACCCCTTGCATGGTTTTCAGAATGGGAGAGTCGGGATTAGGCTTCCATCCGGGATAGCTGGCTGTAAATTTCACTTTCGCTCCTGCAAGGGTGCAAACGGCATAAATCCTCGATCCCAATTCCTCTTTGGCGGTATCGACCGAACTGCGCAAGAGGCATGAGAGTCTGATCTCTTTTTTATCGGCATCCGACTTGGTTACGGCCAGATTCGATGAGGTCTCTACCAATCCAGGCATGGTATCGCTCATACGTATTACCCCATTGGGCATGGCGACAACCGCCTGCGTAAGTTTAAACTGGGTGTCCTTGTCGATGATTGATTTGGGGCGAGAAAGTTCTTCGACCGAGATCTGCAAATCGGGTTCTGTGACCAATAACTCACTTCGGATGTCTCCAGCAATTTCGTCGAGGTGATCGATGAAGTGAGCTACTTCAGATTTTTTCACAGCCACGATACCAAAAGCTTCTCGGGGAATTGCATTGCGCAAACTTCCTCCGTCGATGGCCGATAGTCGCACTTTCTGAGCACCGTTGAGCTCATTCATCAGTCTGAAAAATATTTTTACTGCATTGCCACGCCCCAGATTGATGTCAATACCCGAGTGTCCACCTTTTAAACCGGTAACACTAATTTTAAATCCGGCATAGCCCTTTGGGGTTCGCTTTTCGCGGTAACGAAAGCGCATGTTTACATCTTCTCCACCGGCGCAGCCAACGTATAGCTCTCCTTCATCTTCGGAATCGGTATTGATCAAAATATCCCCATGGAGTATCCCTGGCTCTAGTCCGTTTGCCCCATCCATCCCAGTCTCCTCGGTCGAGGTAAGCAACGCCTCAATAGGCCCATGCTCCAGTGAATTGTCAGCCAAAATGGCCAAAATTGATGCAGCACCAATGCCGTTGTCGGCCCCAAGGGTCGTCTGGTTTGCTTTAACCCACTCTTTTTCAACAATGGTTTCTATCGGATCGGTGGTAAAGTCATGTTCTTTGTCGCTGTTTTTCTGTGGCACCATATCGAGGTGTGCTTGGAGCACCACTCCTTGTCGGTTCTCCATGCCGGGCGTAGCCGGTTTTCGGATGATAACATTTCCGGCGGCATCCAGAATGGTTTCGAGTCCGAGCTTTTGACCAAATGCTACTGCCCATTGCTGAATCTGTTCCTCATGTCTTGAAGGACGGGGTATCTGGGTCATTTCGTGGAAAATGTTCCAGACCGCTTTGGGTTCTAAGGCTGTGATTTTAGTTGACATAATTTTAATTTTCTAGAAATGTGGTTAAGACCTTGTCAGGTCGGAAGCTCCAAACCGTAATTTTGTTTCCGGTCGGCTTTCTTAAGCAGGTAGGAGAGGTAGATGGATACAACTCCGCAGGCCACCAATAGGAGGATAGGGAGGGTATAGTCGTACATCATCTCACCTGCCCTTATGGCATCAAGATTTTTTTTGTTGCTTAGGTCGAGCACGGCTCCAATTCCATAGAAGAAGGCACCTAGTCCCCAATTCTGCACCGTAAACATAGTGGCATAGGCTGTCCCCAGCCGGTTTTCGGCAACGATTTTGGCCACCGAAGGCCACATGGCAGCAGGAACGAGCGAAAATGCCATTCCCAAAGCAATCAGTCCGGCATAGGCAAGTGCCACAGTATTGAAGACCGATAGTGCAAGGTGGGCAAATATGATCAGAAACGATCCGATGATCATAAGCGAAGCTGCTTTGCCCTTTTTGTCTACATAGGTGCCAAACACCGGTGTAAAAAGTATCGTACCCAGTGGTATGAGGCTGGCGGTTTTGGGTCCGTTGCGCAGCCAGAGTGCCAGGGTGTCGCTTAGGGCATAGATCATCAATACGAAGAGTGTGAGGATAATGCCAAAGCTTACAATTCTGCCTGTCCAGTTTTTCTGGCGGGCGGGTATCAATGAGAACGCAAGGCCGAACATGAACATGCCTAAGTAAACTGCGGTATTACCCAGCGCTGCACTTCCCATAAGATAGAGATTTCCCTGACCCTCAGGAAGCTCGTACGAAAACCCAAACTTGTTCACTAATAGGTCGGGGGCGTAGGATATAAAAGGAAAAACAGCAGCGTAGAAGGTTACACAAAGCAGCGTAATGTAAATGAAGGAGCGGTCGGTGATGAGTTTTAATAGGTCGCTAAACCGGAATTCCTCTTCCGGATCGCAATAGGTTCCGGCGGCGTTAATTGCTTTTTGCTGCCTGTCGATCTTTATATCGAAGATGAGATAGATAAGAAACATCAGCATGGAGAGGGCTACCACAGTGGCTGCAAAATTTACAGCTGGGAGCACTTCCCCTGCGGCAATATCGGGCGATACAGCAATGGCGAGCGCTGATCCCAGACGGCCGAAGCCCACGTTGATGGCCATCGCCAACGCAAGTTCATATCCTTTAAACCACTTAACAACCGTTCGTGTAGAGACAACACAGATTACTTCGAGGCCTGTACCGAAGAGGATCCTGCCGGCGATCATAACGCTAAGCTGCGTGGATTTGTCATCGCCAAAGACTCCGGCGGCTCCCAGCGCTACAATCAATGCCCCTAATGTAGCAATGCCCCCAAAGATGGCTCCAGCCAGACGAATACCCCATTTGTCGAGCACATAGCCCCCTACGATGATCATCCCGAAAACGTTGGCAATGGTGGTGAAACCAAGCAGCTGTCCATACTCCTCGCTGGTAATTCCCATCTCGCTCTCCATCAATCCTTTCAGTCCCGAAAAGAAATCCTGAAACCAATAGGTACTGAACAGCAGTGATGAGATCAAAAAAAGCACCACCCACCGAAGGAAGGCAGAATCGCGAAGGGTTTGCTGTACTTGGTTCATATGTTAGGCGGAGTAAAAATATCGCATGTAAATACTGATTATGCGTTTACCGTGGCATTACCGATTGCAGGGCTCCAGTGAGCGGATGAATCCCAATGGAGAAGCTTCCGTTGAGCAGGATTGCCGGCAGAGGCGCAACTGCCCCAAACTGAGCAACCACCAGCGACCCAGAGGCAATGGGTTCCAAGCCTACCATAACTTCTACTTCGGCACGACCGGGTTGCCGGTAGAACAACGCAGTTGTTCCGGGCATGTTGTTGCCGGTTGAGTTGAGCTCCTGAAGCTTTGATTGCAGACCTTGGTCGGGTGCTACTGAGATCATTACCGGCTTGCCCGATAGGTCGCTTTTAGGCAAGAACCCTCGGGAGTCATCAAACCTGAAGACTACTTCCCCTTCGGTAGCCGCGTGTGGTAGGTAGTCGAAGCAGTAGGTGTACTCGCGGCTCTCCGACTTACCGGTGAAGAGCGTTAGCAATTCATTTTCTATATGATGCAGTTCTTGGAGGCTGCTGCGATAGGCATCCCCATCTGGATGAAATTCATCGAGTAATCCGGCTGCGATATCGAAGCGCACATTCCGGCTGCGCAAAATTCGGTTGGCGGCCTGCATGGCGCGCTGATCAGGCGAAGTTCTGCCACTTACCGCCGGATTGTCTATAAGTGTGTGAAATGTGAGGTGGTCGAAGAGGTTTTCGACTGCCAATGAAACCGAACGGTTGGAGGCAGCAAATGTCTCACCGACTCCGGTGTATACGCCCGCTAATATTCCATCCGAAGTTAGGTGCAGGGCACCTGCTGCTGCCCCTGAAAGCAGATAGGTATGAGCGGGGTCAGGCTGAGCGTAGGTTTCCAATTTAACCGACTGAATTTCCCATCGAATTTCAGGCTGCATTTTCACATTGCGAATGCCCAACAGTTGGTCGGCATAGGGGGCATAAGGGCCAGGGGCGAAGGTAGTCTGTTTGGCCGTAACAACCACCCTGATGCCTGTCTTGGGCAAAGCGTAAACAACCCCTTCTGTAATGGTGGGCAGCAGAGGGGGGTCGGTACGGTCTCTGCGCTGCGCCATACCTTGCAGCGACAGAAAAAGTGCTAAAGCAACTGCAAAAATTTTCATGTAAGCTCTTTTTGTAAGGTATCAAAAATATTAAAAATCTCCTAACTGCGGTCGTTTAGCTTTAGAAACGCACTTCCCAGATTATCTATTATGTCGGAAGCCAGCAAAGCAGCTTCGCCCTTTGTTTCTGCAGCAAGATCGCCCGCCAGTCCATGCAAATAAACACCCGAAATCGCCGCATTTTGGGGGGAGACTCCTTGTGCCAGCAACCCTGAAATGATGCCGGTTAATACATCTCCACTCCCTCCGGATGCCATTCCAGGGTTGCCGGTGTTGTTGAAATGCACTGTGCCTGTTGGCAAAACAACGGCAGTTTGCGCACCCTTCAGCACAATAATGATACCATATTCTGTAGCCATTTTTCGGGCCTGCTGCAGGCGTTGCCAGTCACCTTTTACATCACCAACGAGTCTTCTGAACTCCCCAGGGTGCGGGGTTATTATGGTATTGGGGGGCAACTTCCGGAGCCAGGTGGGGTTAATCGCCAGAATATTCAGGGCATCGGCATCCAGCACCAAAGGCAACGTCTGATGGTTCAGTAGCTTATAGATTAGATGGGTGGTGTTTTCGCAGGTACCGATACCTGGACCTGCAGCTACTACCTTATAGTTTGTAAGGTCGGGGAGGGTGGTAAGTACCTCGGGGTGGGGATCGAAGGAGCACATAGCTTCCGGAACGGCTGTCTGCATAATCGAATATCCCGAATCGGGCAAATGAGCGGTTACCAGTCCTGCTCCACTCCGCAGGCAGCCCCTAGCGGCCAAAACTGCAGCTCCCATCTTGCCCTTGCTGCCAGCCAGAAGCAACACGTGGCCAAAAGTGCCTTTGTGGTCGAATTTCGATCGTTTGGGCAGCAGCGTTGCAACCAATGGAGCTTCAGTCAGGTGAAATTCGGTTGGGGTTTGTTCAATGGCGGCAGGGTGTAGTTTGATATCGATTATCTCTACCATGCCGGTAAAGGGATGGTTTTCTGCAAGGAGCAATGCGATTTTAGGGAACTGGAGCGTGAGGGTCAGGCTGGCCTTGACTATTCCTTCCGGAGGGGTATGGATGTTATCTTCTCCCATCAACCCACTGGGTATATCGATGGCTACAATCTCGCAGCCGCTGTGATTTAAGTGGTTCACCCACTTTGCGGCGAGTCCGGAAAGGGGGCGGCTCAGTCCGGAACCAAATAGTCCGTCAATTACTAGGGTGTCGGGGGGTAAATGGGGGAGTTTTTCGCCGATCTGAATTGGAACGCTGTTTTGGGCGGTAAGCCGCTGCAGATTTATAGCTGCCGAGCCGGTGAGTTGCTTTGGATCGGGCAGCAAAAACAGTTCAGCAGGATAACCTGAATCGGCCAGCATGCGGGCCATGGCCATAGCATCGCCGCCATTGTTTCCCCTGCCTGCAAATAGGGCGATCCTCCTTTTTGTGGGATACTGCATCAGCAAACGATCGGTCATTGCCCTCGCCGCACGTTCCATAAGGTCGATGTCGGCAATGGGCTCATGCGCCATCGTATATTGGTCGATTGCAGCAATTTGCAACGTGGTGAAAAGCTTCATGGTTCGTTTTTGGCCACCTAAAGGTACAAATTTTTCGGCCCAACCTTAGCAGCTCTGTTCTCTATCCGGGAAACCGTTGTTTATCAGGGTGCGTAGTAAATGGGACCTTCGATACCCAGCGGCAGGCCAGCCCAGATCCAGATCAGCAGCATAGGAATTCTCACCAATGCAAAGGCAATCGAGAAGGGAAGCATCATGCTGATTAGGGTACCGATACCCGCCTCCTTCACATATTTCTGGGCAAATACTATCACCAGAGGGAAATATGGGAGCAGGGGAGTGAGCACATTGGAGTATGAGTCGCCGATTCGGTAGGCTGCCTGTGTAGTTTCGGGGGAGAATCCCATGAGCATAAGCATCGGTACAAAGATAGGTGCCAGCAGGGCCCACTTTGCCGATGCGCTGCCCATTACCAAATTTACAAGAGAGGCTACTATTATGAAGGCTACCAGCAGCGGACCGCCGGTAAATCCAATGGCATTGAGTGCATCGGAACCCTTTACGGCGAGCACACTGCCCAAGTTCGACCAATTAAAGTAGGCTACAAACTGAGCAGCCACAAAGGCAATTACAATGTACATTCCCATTGTCGACATGCTCTTGGCGGTCATGGTAGTCACGTCCTTATCGGACTTTATGGTTTTGGCTACAATGCCATACACCAGTCCGGCTACAAAAAAGACCAGAAACATGATGGGCACCAGTGAATCGTAAAACGGTTTAAAACCCCTGCTTCCGGTGTTGGGATCAATGTCGCCACGCAACAACCCGTCGGCTGGAATAATGGTCATCATAAAGAGAGCAAGCACCATCAGAGTAACTCCGAATGACCAGGCAAGGGCTTTTACCTCCTGTTTGGAAATTGGTTTCTGTTCGTCGAGTACAATGTCGCTCGATGGGGTGTAGGCTCCTAAGCGGGGGACCAGTATTTTTTCGGTAACCCAGGTGCCTATGAGACCTACCAGTGGAACAGATGCTGCCATCAGGTAATAGTTCGATAGCGGATTAACCGTATAAGAAGGATCAATTATTTGCGCAGCAGGCTCGGTAAAGGCAGCGATCATTGGATCGAGACCAGTAGGGAGGAAGTTCGCGCCAAAGCCACCACTAACACCTGCGAAGGCTGCCCCAATTCCCGCCAATGGGTGTCGGCCCATTCCAAGGAAAATGGCTCCACCCAGGGGTATCAGCACCACATAGCCTGCGTCGGCAGCAACTGAGCTGGTCATTCCTGCTACCACAATTGAAAAGGTGATGATCGACTTGGGCACTTTCGACACAAAAAGCCGCAGGGCAACCGAGATCATACCGGTATATTCGGCCACCCCAATGCCCAGCATTACCACCAAAACCAGTCCCAACGGCGGAAATAGGGCAAATGTAGAAACCATACGGGTCATGATCATTTGAAAACCATCGCGCGAAAGCAGGTTGACAACTTCAATGGTACTAACAGGATTGCCATCGCGGTCGAGCAGACCAGCTGCCTTACCCGGGTGATCGACCGAAATGCCACCAAAAACCCATGAGAGTATGAGTGAAATTGCCATCAGTAGGGCAAACAGCGTTACCGGTTGAGGTAGCTTGTTGCCGATTACTTCTACCTTATCGAGCACTCTTTTGAGAAGGTCTGAATTCTTTTTATTTGTTGTCATAAATCTTTTTTTCACAATATAATGCGAACCATTGTGGCCGCCGCCTGAATGCCAGACATTGAAAACCGCGGCAAAAAAGCAATTTTTTCGCTCTTTACCAAACCAGAGAGAAACCAGTGCTCCTTTAAATAGTTTTTTTCTGCCACTGATTCATTTCAATACATGCCCAGCAATGTTCCATATTCTTTCGATGTGACCTTTATCCCAACTGCACCAATAAGCTCTGGCATCCCATCAAAACCTTTCTTGGCAAAGCTTGTTTAGGTTACATTCTGATGGGCATGGCAGGAATCACCCCCTCTAGCGGCGGTATGTGCCAACGGTTCGTCCTTCTTTTAAGACTGTAATAGAAACAATTCGGAAACTATGGATATAAATTCAGCACTTGCCTGGCGATATGCCACCAAAAAATTTGATGCCTTTCGTAAGCTCTCCGACGAGCAGTTGACCACCCTCCTGGAAGCCATTAACCTTTCTGCTACCTCCTACGGTTTGCAGCCGTTTAGGGTAGTAGTGGTTGGCGATACTTCCCTAAGGGAGCAGCTAAAGGAGGCGGCAGCTGGTCAGAGTCAAATCGATACCGCTTCGCATCTTCTGCTGTTTGCTGTTCCCGAAACGCTGGGGGAGCGCGATGTCGATGACTACATCGCCCGAATTGCCAAAACACGGGGGGGATCGCCCGAGTCTTTGTCGGCCTACCGTCAGCGCCTTGCAGGCAGTCTTGCGTCAAAAACGCCCGAGGCGATTCAGCAATGGGCATCAAGACAGGTTTACATCGCATTGGGGGTACTTTTAACTACCGCAGCTACGCTTCAGATTGACACTTGCCCTATGGAGGGATTCGACAAATTGCGTTTCGATGCATTGCTGGGGTTGAAGGAGCATGGGCTTCGGTCTGTGGTTCTTGCAGCAGTTGGTTTTCGGGCAGCCGACGATCGTTATCAGGATCTTGCCAAGGTCCGTAAGCCTCTTTCGGAATTGGTGTTGCATAGCACCCTTTAAAATGCTTGATTTTTCGTAATTTGCAGCTCCATCGGCAGAAGTTTCGTGCATATGTTTTTGGTTTATGCCACAAACGGTAGAAGCTAAAAAATGGTTCCAACAACTGCCCAAAAACAACTGTTATGCTGCTCAACCTCTTCTTTGGATTCGTTTTTGGCTATCTGCTTTTGCAGGCCCGATTGCACCGATTCAATACCATTGGCGGAATGGCTACCCTCGAGGACCTCACCGTGGCAAAGGCCATTCTCTTGGCGCTCGGAATTGGAACATTGCTTATCAGTCTTCTGATCTCTTTGGGTGTGGCAAGTTTTAGCATTCGGCCCCTGGTTATGGGCCCGTTGGCACTGGGAGGGCTCATCTTTGGCGTGGGTATGGCCATTCTTGGATATTGCCCGGGTACCATGATCATTTCTGCTGGCGAGGGTTCGCTCGATGCCGTGACCGGCATATTGGGGGGAATTACAGGGGGCGTGGTTTATTATTACGCCGAACCATTGCTTACCCCGCATATGGGCAGCAACTTTGGTAAAATTTCACTTTTTTCAATGGTTGGCAGCTTTAATTTGGTTTACTGGCTTTTGGCTTTGCTGTTATCGGGGGTGCTTATTGCTGCGGCCTTTCTATTGCATCGGCTCGAAAAGGGAAACAACAGGCAGTGGATGTATGCCGGTATAGGATTGGCATTGCTTAACGGGGTTATGTTTATGAAATTAACAGGGGGTACCCATATCTCTGCCAGCTCCTTTTTCCCGTGGGCAGGAGGTCATATTTTTGGTCTTACCGGCACCGAGTGGTTTGGACGAATCAATGCCTCGGGCACCCGTTTGTTATATTTTCTGGGAGGAGCCTTTTTTGCCGGGTTGCTTTTTGCCATGCTAAGGCGTGAGTTTGCTCTTAAGGTCATCCATGAGAGATGGGCCCGGTACCATGGCAATTCAGTCGCGAAACGGCTTGTTGTGGCCTTCGTGGGGGGCTTTTTACTGCTGTTCGGGGCCCGGATGGCGGGTGGATGTACCAGTGGTCTTGTTATCTCAGGTGGAATGCAGATTGCCCTGAGCAGCTACCTTTTTGCTCTGTTTACTTTTATCGGTCTGCTGGGAACAGGATATCTTTTCTACAAAAAATAGTTTAGGAGCTACTCTAACCCTGACTATTGTCCGGCAGGAGGAAAGGAGCTTTCCGGATTATCCAGTACCAGCACCCAGTCATTTCCTCTTCCCCGGCTGGGCGGGCTAAACTTCTGGATGCCTGTCGCCGGATAACTTCCGGCATCGCTCAATTTCCCTGATGAGGGATTAAACCATGAAGCTTTAATTTGGATCCATCCGCTTTGTTCAAGATCGATTTCTGCGGTAATTCCAGTTGGAATATAGATGAAAATGTAATTTTTTCCCCGGGTTGCTACAATATATTCGGTTTCGGCCATGTAGCTGTTCTGAACTATCGACTGGAAGGGTACCCTTTCGGTAAAGGGTCTGGATTCCATTAATTTACGTGCATAAATAAGCGACCAGGCTCCGGCGTTATCGAGACTGTTAAACCAGTAGCTCTGGGCATGACTGACCGGTGTTCTTCCGGGGGCCATCATTTGCCAGATGGAATGGTGCCCGTAGGTGTGACCAAAACCACCCGAAAAAAGATTCCAGTAAACTGCCTGTCGCACATCGGCTTGATCGAACCAACCCAGAATTTCGGGTTGCCAGCCCACAGGGTGTTCTTCATACCGGGGTTCACCATCTAAAACCGGCTTTGCTGGCTGCGATGCATAGTCGGGAATCAGCAGCTTTTTATAGATAGCATAGGAGCGCTGACTGTGACCCGTCTGCACCATATTGAAGTCGAGCCATTCAGAATCTTTGAACCAGTGCGATGAACTGGTTTCACCCCAGGGATGAAAAGTCATAAGATGGTTCGGATCTTTTGATTTAATACCGCGGGCCAGGGCATCCCACACTGGCTGGTGGTTACTATTTCCTGACCGGTCACCTCCATTGATCCAGATGATGTTCGGATAGTGCCGGTATCGTTCACCCAGCCAGGCACCATAGGCAAAGGCGTTCTCCGGATTGAAGATTACCGGGCCAACCCCCCACTGAAGATCAACTTTATCGCCCCAGGTGGGCAGCAAGCCCATATAGATGCCTTTCTCTGCAGCCTTTTGAATCACCCAGTCGATATGTTGAAAGTACGCTTCGTTGGGAAGCAGCGGATTATTTTCGATGAGGGGCTTGTGCCCCAAAGCGCTTTGGGTGTTTAGGCCATCGAGTTCGGCAAGAATTACCGCCTGAATTACTGTAAACCCCTTTTCGCGCCGGTTTTCGAGGTAGTGCTCTGTTTCTTCTCTGGAAAGGCGGTGTAAAAGTTCCCAAGCGGTATCACCCAGATAGAAGAAGGGGGTTCCATTTTCGAAAATCAGGTAGCGCTGGTTCTCCGACACGATTAGCCGGCCATGGGATAAATCGACCGAGGGGCCATGCCATCTCATCTCCTGGCCGTTTGCTGCTATGAGTTGCAGTAAAATGGCTATAAAGGAAATGGACTTTTTCATAGCTGCCGGGGTTAGGTTTTCTGTTTTTTCTTTCGTGCCGACGGGAAGAGCACATTGTTGAGGATTAGCCGGTAACCAGGTGAATTGGGATGCAGGCTCAGGTCGGTAGGCGGGTCGCCGACTAGGTGGCGGTAATCTTCGGGGTCGTGTCCTCCATAAAAGGTCCAAAAGCCCTGTCCCTGAATACCATGTATGTAACGAACTTCGCCAAGGCTTTTGTTCTCGCCCAGAATGATCACCTCAGGTTTTACCAACTCTTTTTTGAAAGCGGTGGTCTGGCCCATAAATCCTTTCACAACATTGGTATGGTTCTGTGTTAACATGGTAGGCACAGGATCCCATTTCGCAGAGAATTCAAAGAGGGTAAAAAAATCGTTTTCGCGCTGTACAATGCGTGTGTCGGTAACATCGATGTCCGAAAATTCATAGATCGAGGGATCTTGTATGAGCGTAAAATTCCGGAAGGCAAAAGTCTGACTGAAGTCGAGCTTCTGGTTCATGTAGGGATCGGCCGGATCGCCATCGAACATCGACTCCACAATATCGATGCCTACAGCCGACAAAGCAATGTCGTAGGTGTCGGTTGCGGCACACATGGCAAATAGAAAGCCTCCGTTGGTGACAAATTTTTTCATTTCGCGGGCTACTGCCAGCTTCATCTCCGACACTTTCAGAAATCCCAACCGCTGCGCCATTGCCTGATTTATCCGCACATCTTCCTGATACCAAGGCATGTGCTGATATGCTCGCCAGAATTTACCGAACTGTCCGGTAAAGTCTTCGTGGTGAAGGTGCAGCCAATCGTAATCGGGGAGTTTTCCGTTGATGATCTCTTCGTCGTAGATTACGTCGTATTCGATCTCGGCATAGGCAAGCACTAGGGTTACGGCGTCGTCCCAGGGGAGCTTGCTTGGGGGAGAGTAAACGGCAATTTTGGGTGCCTTAAACATGCTAACTGCATCCTGATTTGCGTTGGGTGAAGCTATCTGGTTGAGCATGGCATCGGTCTGAGGGGTGCTAAGGGGTTCGGAGGTAATTCCGCGGATGATGGCCTCCGATTGAATTTCCTGACTGTGTGCAATAAGGAAACTCCCGCCCCGGTAATTGAGCAACCATTTAACTTCTACATCGCGCTGCAGTGCCCAGAATGCCAATCCATAAGCTTTAAGATGGTCTTTTTGTGCCTCATCCATCGGAATTAGGATAAAAGATCCGAAAGCGGTGTGTGCCACGAAACCCATCCAAAGTATAAGCAGAAATCTCTTCATTCAATTGTGTTGTCTAAAATCTCAGGAACAATTGCTTTGCCAAATTTATTGTTTTCCTATGGGAAAACCCTACCCGAAACCTTTCTTTGGACAAACTTTAAACAATTTGCCGTTTTCCCGTTCGCCGAACGGCAAGTTTTTACTTCGAAGTAGGGCTTGCTTAAGTTTCTGATTGTGTAGCCCAATGATTCAAAATATAGCGTCTTCTTATCACTTCAACAAACAAAACAGGCATCCACCGGGCTGCCTGTTTTGTATATTTCTAAGGTCGCGACAAAAATCAGAAAATGCTGTATGTCAGACCAAATCCAAGTCCAAAAGTGGTTTTGCCGTAGGTGTCCTTGTAGGCAATTGTGTTGCGCGTGAAGGGAACCTCAACATCCTTATAGAATACGTTCATATACCCGGCATCAAAGGTCAGTTTTTTGCTGAGTTTGTATTCAAAACCAAGGGCTGCTGTAACCGAGGGGTTCGAATAGGCAAAGTCGCTCTGGTAGCTGTCGGCAATTCCCGGGTTGGAGGTCATTCCGCCAAAGCTAAAGGCAAACCGGTCGGTGAGGTTGAGCTGAACGCCCAGCGCGAGTTCCCAGCTGTTGCTTTCAATTTCACGTTTCATTCCGCTGCGGACATTGTTGCCCCAGCTAACGCCTTTGTCGAAATAGAGGTTGTATGATAGCTGAGTCTCAATCAGTTTCGAAGGGTTAAAACCTACGCCAACTGCCAGCATACCGGGTATGTCACTGGCCGATTTTTGTCCGTCGGGAAACAGGCCTAAATCGTCGCGGGTCGTCGAGTTGGTGAGTTCGAGTGAAGTTTTGTGTTCATATTTAACGGCGAGGTTGAACCGGTCGCTTGGAGAGTAGTTGAAGCCAACGATGGGAGTAAAGCCTGCACCGGTTTGTTTGGTCTCTACCTGTTTGTCTCCCAAACCGGCAGCGGTTGCATTCAAAAGGCCTGCTGTACCTGTAAGTTGCTGAGAAGCTGCGGTGTATGAACCAGCGGCCGTGTTAAAGGTACCCTGGATTTGCGAGATGGTTAAGGAACCAACGGCAGTGGATGGCACACCCACCGAAATCAGAGCGCCCGAAAGCTGCGTAACCTGGGCTTCACTGAGTTGACCCATTGTCTGAAGTTGGCCCATGGTAAGCCCGCCGGCTCCACCCGAAATGAATGGGCTGAGCGAACCTGCGGTGGCCGACAGTTGTGAGGCTGCTGCCGATGCTTGTGTTGCCATGGTGGCAGCACCTGAGGCTGTGCTGCTCAGGAAGGTTTGTGCATTCACATAGTTACCGTTCACTTTTAGGTCGATGTTCTTGATATGGCCGTTGTAGCCATTGGTGGCTGGCACATAACGAACTCCGAGGTACCCCGACAGCATATCGCTGATTTTGAGACTGGCACCTAGCTGTACTCCCATAAACACCGAACTGCCATCGAAATAGAGATCGGCATTGTAGCCGGTTACGTTGGCGGTAAGTGGTGCAGGAAGCTGACTGAGACCTGCGAGCCCTGGAACCAGGTCTGTAATCGGAATTTCGAACGATGGCAAACCATCGCTGAAATTGGCCGAACCGCCCCCGCCAATAATTCCAAATCCGGCCGAAATGGCCAGGTTGTCCATTTTATACACCGCAAACCCCGAAGGATACAGCGGAGCGTTTACCGTCCCTGCATAGTCGGAGTTGTTCAACAGCGGATAGGTGCTGCTCACCTGGCGTTTCTGAAAGATGCTCTGGTTGTTCAGCGAAATGTGAAATCCGTTTTCCAGTTTCATAACTCCCGCCGGATTGTAATATACAGCATCGATGCCAAGTGAGGCATTGCGGCTAAGCATCCGCACAAATTGAGCACTCTGGTTGGTATTGGTCAGCAACCCGCCAGCAAATGAGGTTAGGGCCATAGAGCCCGCCATTAGCGTAATTAGGAAAATTCTTTTCATACTCTGATATTGTTGGTTTTGTGATATCGATATGCCGCCCCACTGCAGTCTCATACCGTGGATGGTTTAGCGATGATAGCCTAAGCAAGATGTCTGCAATTTTTAGTTTTCCATTGCAAATGTAAAAACTATAATCATACCCCCAAACACACGACTGATTTTCAATTGCTTATGGAATATTAGACCAAGATAATCCAATCGTCTATATTGGAATGCCATTTTGCAAGGGTCTCACTGCGGCTGACTTTGTCGCCGCTAACCCTCAAAAATTGTGGCAAGAAGCAAATGGCTACTGGTTGTTCGCGTCGGTCGAACCGTTGTGCGATTTCTTGCTTCACAACTTCAAGCTGCGTTGTTGGGTAGGGCATTGCTTCAATCATCACTACCGGTATTTCGCCGAGTTTCTTATGGGGTAAAGCTGCTATAAAGAATGAATCTTGTATCAGGTCGTCAAGTCGTGCTTCGAGGGCCTCGGCAATCAGTTTTTTCCCTCCGCGGTTAACCACATGGTCGTATCGCCCAAGCCATTTAAAACGGTGCCTGTCGGTGTGCTCCACCAAATCGTTGGTTACCAACCCAGAAATTTCAAGGTGGGGTGCATCTATTACCAAACATCCCCTCGTGTCGGTGGAGATCTCCACTCCGGGTAGGAGGGAATAGTCGTCGGCAGCCACAGGGCCGTTGACCCTGCGGAGTGCGATATGGGAGTATGTTTCGGTCATGCCATAGCTGTGATACACCGCATTGGGGAAAGAAGATAGCATCGTAGCCACCTCGCTGGGGATATCGCCGCCGCCCACAATCAAAGTATTGACTTGCTGCAACCTTTTGGCGGTGACTCGATCCTGAAGGGCATTGTACACCTGTGCCGGAACTAGGGCGGTAAATTCGGTGACCTTTTCATCGCAGCAGTGTTGCATCGGATTCCCATCGGGTGCTACTACCTCAAGCTGCATCCGGCACAGCATGGCCCTTACTACCATCATCATACCGGCGACGGTGCTGACCGATAATGCCAGAAGGGCACTTTTACGATTGTACAGTCCCAGCCGCTGTGCTGTTGCTTGGGCGGAGGCCAACATCGACCGCTTTGATAAAAATATCTCTTTGGGGCTGCCCGTGGAGCCTGAAGTGTTGGCAGCAACCGTGTCGCTGTTGTCGAGCCAGCGCAGCATAAAGTCACCCAGTTCCTGCCAGTGTTGATCATCTGCGGTCGTCCACTGCTTAGCCCGGGTGCGAAGTTCTACCCCCTGTAGGGTCTCATCACCCATGAGGAGTGGCATCGACTGCCAATGAGGAAGGGGTTCAATATCCAGCAGCCGCAAATCCCATGGCACTTCGGGCCGATAGTGCAGGGCTCCTTCCGCTATCCTGAGTGGAGCAGCAATGTTGTTACTGTAAAGGCTTCCGGTGCCCAATCCCTGGGGCAATTCGGTCGAACGCACAGCCGTCCATTGGGCAATGGCGTTTAACCCCACGTTCGATTCCAAAGCTGAGGTAACCCACCAGCCAATGCCAAGGTTAACAGCGGTACTAATCCACTGCTCCGAGGCCCCAAAACCTCCCAACAGCGAAGGTTTCAATACAATCCATGCAGGTTGGATCTGTTCGAGTAGTTGCTGTTTTTGCAATGCATCATTCAATCCAATCAGTTCTTCGTCGAGGGCAATGGGAATGGGCGATGTGCGGCATAGCCGGGCCATCGACGCGGTTTGTCCGGCTGCTATGGGTTGCTCTATGCTGTGGATGTGGTACCGTGCAAGCTTGTCGAGTTTTGCCTCTGCTTCCCGGGGTGCAAATGCACCGTTGGCATCGAGGCGCAGGGTAATCTGCTCGGGTCCAAATTGCTCTCGTACCGAAGCCAGAATAGAACATTCGGCCGCAAAATCGATGGCTCCCACCTTTATTTTCAATACGGTAAACCCCTGTTGAAGCTTTTCTCCGATTTGGTTCAGCATCGACTCGGCATTCCCCATCCAAATAAGTCCGTTGATCGGCAGCGGCCTATGTCCATCGGTAAACGATGAGGGAAATAGGATACGGTTGCCACCTCCTGCAAGATCTGCCAGCGCCATCTCGAGGCCAAACCTGATGGATGGCCAATCGGATAAGGAGTGGAGCAATGATAGGTGAGGTGAGTTGATGGCAGCACAGACCCGCTCAAGCTCCTCCTGAAATCCATCACGATGGTCGATGCTAAGCTCAGGCAGCAGACTGCACTCGCCAATGCCTGTGTGGCCATTAAGATCTGAAACCAGCAGAAACCAGCTATCCTTTTCGTATAAAATGCCACGCGAAGTTCCGGCGGGGCGGTTGAAAAGCAGCGTATGTTTCCGATAGGTGGCAGTAAGCATGGTTATAGATGTAGTCCCAATCCAAACAGCAACACCACAAGAAGTGTTGCAAAGGCCAGCACCCGCAATTGCGGATCGAGCAGGGCCGGGGGTTTAATGGTGGCAACTCTACGGAGGTGCAGGGCAATTATTGGTGTTAGCAGCAGAAAGAGGTATTGCCAAATACCGGCATTATGGATAAGGTTCCAAACAACGAGCGAAATTACAGCCAATACCACAATGGAGTAGTGGTACCTGCGGGCAAATTGTGCACCAAAAGCCACTACCAAGGTGCGTTTGCCGGCGAGGGCATCCCCTTCAACATCGCGCATATTGTTTAGATTAAGCACAGCGGTACTCAAAAAGCCGATGGTGGCAGCAGGCAGCAGAACCCCAAAGCTGGCTGTCCGGGCATGCAGGTAGTAAGTGCCCACTACCGCAGTAATGCCAAAGAATAGGAAAACGAATAGGTCGCCATACCCTTTGTAGCCATAAGGCCTCGATCCGGCGGTGTAGAAAATGGCAGCGGCGATGGCCATTAATCCCACGCCCAGAAAAATCAACCATGGCAGCCAGCGGTCAAATCCAAGGCCCACTGTTATAAGGACCACTCCAGAGGTGAGGGCCAACAGGGACAGCAGAACCACTGCCCGCCGCATCGAGGTCAGGGCTATCGCTCCGCTCTGCACTGCCCGCACAGGTCCTACCCGTTGGTCGTTATCGGCTCCGTTTACCGAGTCTCCGTAGTCGTTGGCCAGGTTACTCAAAATCTGAAGAAAAAGTGTCGTGAGCAGCGATAAACCAAACACCCACCAACGGAAACGTCCGTCTTGCAGGGCGGCAAAGCTGCCCATCAAGGAGCTGGAGAGGGCCAGCGGTAGGGTTCTGGGACGGGCCGCAGCCATCCAGGCCGAAAATTGATTCATATCGGATTATGGGAATTTTGGAAATTGTTGAAAGTTGGGTTTGCGTTTTTCGAGGAAAGCCCGTTTCCCCTCTTGTGCCTCTTCGGTGAGGTAATAGAGCAGGGTGGCATTGCCGGCCAATTCCTGCAATCCTACTTGCCCATCGAGTTCGGCATTCATTGCCAGCTTTAGCATACGCAGGGCCAGCGGACTCCGTTCCATCATTGTTTGGCACCACTCGACCACCTCATCCTCGAGCTGGTCGAAGGGTACCACCTTGTTCACCAGACCCATTTCGAGGGCCTCCTGTGCCGAATACTGCCGACAGAGGAACCAAATTTCCCGCGCCTTCTTTTGACCCACAATGCGGGCTAGGTAAGAGGAGCCAAAACCTCCATCGAAGCTGCCCACTTTCGGACCGGTTTGTCCAAAGATGGCGTTTTCAGAGGCGATGCTCAGGTCGCACACTACGTGAAGTACATGGCCTCCGCCAATGGCATAGCCATTCACCATGGCTACCACCGGTTTCGGCAGCGAGCGAATCAATTTTTGAAGGTCGAGTACGTTGAGCCTCGGAATGCCATCTTTGCCTACATAGCCGCCATGCCCCTTTATATTTTGGTCTCCACCGCTGCAAAAGGCCTTGTCTCCCTCGCCTGTAATGACCACTACCCCAATCTGATCGTTCTCGCGACAATGATGCATGGCATCGATCATCTCCTTTACGGTATCGGGGGTAAAGGCGTTGCGGTAACGGGGTCGGTTGATCGTTATTCGGGCAATACCCTCAAAAAGATCGAATCTAATCTCTTCGTATGTTTTCAGCGGGGTCCAGACTCTCTTTTCGCTCATTTTTTTAAAAATTTAAAGTAATTACGTAAGATTTCGGCACTTTCTGCCGCTGGGGTAAATATTTCAAGCAGTGCAGGTTTTCCGCTGTCTGCATAGAAGTTTGGAAGCACCTCGAGCAATTCAACCTCGTGGGAGGCACTGAAGTAGGGAACTCCAAAATTTCCGGCCAGTCCGCGCACATCGTATTGGTGGGCTGTTTCGAGAAAGGGTTCCATCTCCCGATACTGATCGGGACCGGGCAGCACCCTAAAGATGTTTCCACCTCGGTTGTTGATGACCACAATTCGGAGATTCTTTGCCAACTGCGCATTCCAAAGTG
>CAYGIQ010000004.1:31251-35281 GCA_964349885.1 uncultured Prolixibacteraceae bacterium
AGCTGGGGCTGGATTAACCGATGCAGCACCGGCAGCGGTCGAAATACATCCGTCGATACCACTGGTCCCGCGGTTGGAGCGAAACACCAATGGCCGGTCGTAGTCGAAGAGTTGCGCATAGCGCACCGGTGTGCTATTGGCTAGATGAACCTGACTGCCGGGGGGCAGGTGTTGGTTTATTAGACCAAAAACTTTCAGGTCGGAAAAAGGTAACACGTCGAGGTATCGCTGATGCTCCAGCTTTCGCTCCAGATTCCTGTGTTGCCATACCATCCGGTAAAAGGAATTAAGGGGTTTGGCTACCGCTGAAAGTGCAGTAAGGAAGGAGAGGCCATCCATGGGAATGGTAAGGGTCATCGACTGGTAGGTGTCGAGATAATACTCGGTGGGGTCGTTGCTCACATGCCAGTGGTGCCGAGGTTTCATGAGCCGCAACAGCGCCTTGATTTTTTTGGAGACAATGGCTCCACCGAGGGTAAGGAGCAATTCCGGGGCAAAGTTGGTGTCTTTGTTGGTGAGTCCCTCAATGACCCGGTCGATACAACCGACCCACAGGGGAGCCGATACGTTGGAGGTGGTTTCCGTAAGAACCATTACCGATGGGTCGTCAGCAAGGCTAAGCAGGACTTCCTGGAGGTGCTCATTGGGAGGCGTTTGTCCAACCAGAATCAGTTTCCGTGGAGTTGAGTTCCAAATTTCCGCCAAATTTTCCATACGTTGCGGTGCGAGGATAGGGGTGGTCTCTGCCATCTCAATCAGACGTACTTCCTGCGTTGGATGGGGGACTTCCAAATCGTAAAGGGGTTCGTCGAGCGGGAGGTTCAGATGCACAGGACCCTGCGCCGGGAAACGGGTCTGGTCGATTGCCTCATTCACCAGACGATCGAAATACCAGGCATCGGTTTCGTTGTTCAATTGCTGGGGCAGTTGGTAGCTTTTGCGCACGAAGTTGGCAAAAATCTGCGACTGCTTTATGGTTTGCCCGTCGCCCTGATCGATCCAAGCGACAGGGCGGTCTGCCGTAACGACCAGCAGCGGCACTTTTTGGTAAAAGGCTTCTGAAAGGGCTGGCCCATAGTTGATGGCTGCCGAACCACTGGTGCAGAGGAGTGCTACCGTCTGCTGCAGTTCGAGGGCCATACCCAAGGCGTAAAAACCGGCACTCCGCTCATCCACAATGCTGGTGAGCTTTAGTTTGCCGTTTCGAGAGAACTGAATGATGGCCGGTGCATTTCTAGACCCCGGTGAAACCACCACATGCTGAATGCCCTTTCGGAACATGATTTCAGCCATCCTGTACAAATGCACCTTTCCCTGGCTCATGGTTCGGAATTATTCCTCAAAATTGGTTAAATTTTCAATAGCCCCCAACATGGTGCGGCTTTTCAGGACTGTCTCCTCCCATTCGGCTTCTGCATTGGAATCGGCGGTTATGCCTCCGCCTACATATACCACTGCCCTATGCGAATTGATTTGCATACAGCGGAGGTTCACATAGAGCCGAAACTTTCCCGACGAACGCATTGGTCCCAGATACCCGGTGTAGAAGTCGCGGTTGTATTGCTCTAGGGAGCCAATAATCTTACGGGAAACCGGCGTCGGCCAGCCGCAAACTGCCGGGGTGGGATGAAGGGCTTTTACCAAAGGGGCAATCTTTTCGCTGCTACAGCGCGCCGAAAAATGGGTGCGCAAGTGCTCCACTGTGGCTGCCTTGGTGGTATGCATTTCGCTCTGCTGGCAATCGGTACAACCCACAGAAGCTATACTCTCGGCAATAAACCGACTAACCCATTGGTGCTCCTCTACCTCCTTGCGACCCCAGGGAGCGTCGGAGTCGGTGCGCTTGCGGGTACCCGACAGCGACATAGTGGCTACGCTGCCTTCATCGGCCTCAAGCAGCAGTTCGGGCGAGGCACCTGCCCATATCGCTTGTCCGGGAATAAACACCAGGTAGGTAAATGTGTTGGGGTAATTTCGGCAAAGGTAGGTGAACAACCGCCCTGCATCGCGGGTGGCATCCTGCCAAGGATGAACGAGCTGGCGCGACAAAACCACTTTGCCGGCATCACCACGCTTTATTCGGGCAATCGCATCATTCACCATGGAGGTGTAATGGGCATTGTCAACAGGGTTTAAGGTGGGCTCGGCCAATATAAGCTGATCGGAGGTCTTCTCGGGCAACCGGTGGGCGCCAGCCCAAAAGCCTTCGAAGGTGTATTGGGCTGGAAGCCATAAAATTGATGAAGTATCGTCGAAGGGAGCCATCACAAAACCGGATTCATCAGAAGGCAGTTGGTCAAAACCGCCGACCTCGGTGTAGTGGTCGGGCCCATAATGGGTAACCGGCACCGCTTCGCCCGGGAATCTGTAGCTGGCAAAAGGACGACCTGCAGCAATCATCGCCTGCTGAAAATGCGACAAAGAAACCTCAGTCTCCATATTAGTTCCTCCGCTCCTGCACCATCACTGTGAGGCGCGAAAGACAAACAAGATCGCCCTCTTCGTTGGTTATACGAATATCCCATACATGCAATTTTCGGGAGCGCATCACCAGCGTTGCTCTCCCTACCACAAATCCTTCGGTGGCTTTCCGTAGATGGTTGGCGTTGATCTCGATACCCACAATGGTATGGGTTTCGGGGTTAACCAACATCAGAGAGCCCATACTTCCGAGGGTTTCGGCGAGGGCTGCCGAAGCACCTCCATGCAGCAGTCCCATAGGCTGCCGGGTACGGCTATCGACAGGCATCCGGCCACATAGGTAGTCGTTGCCTTTTTCGGTGAAGACAATGCCCAGCGTTTCGCCCAGCGTACCAGCCGAAAGGGCATTCATCTCATCCAAAGTCATGGGTTGCGACATAGCGAATGTTTGCTAAAAATTGATGGGCGGGTAGCAATGTGATGCACTACCTGCAATAGCGTTGATGTTAGCACGCCCCCCATGGACAGGAACGAAAGTTTCGTTTCCATCGGGGATGGCAAATGATCGTTAGATGTGGATGACCTCTCCGTAGGCTGCTGCAGCTGCCTCCATAATGGCTTCGCTCATGGTGGGGTGCGGGTGGATCGACTTAATCAGCTCATGACCGGTGGCCTCCAGTTTTTTGGCTACAACCAGTTCTGCAATCATTTCAGTTACGTTGCCGCCTATCATATGGGCACCCAGCAGTTCTCCGTAGCGGGCGTCGAAGATCAACTTCACAAAGCCGTCTTTCATGCCTGCCGCACTCGCCTTTCCACTGGCGCTGAACGGGAATTTGCCAATCTTCACTTCAAACCCTGCCTCCTTGGCTTTGGCTTCGGTGAGTCCAACCGACGAGACTTCGGGCGATGTGTAGGTGCATCCCGGAATGTTGCCATAGTTGATGGGTTCGGGCGAATGACCGGCAATCTTCTCCACACAGGTAATACCCTCGGCCGATGCCACATGCGCTAGGGCAGGGGTGGCGATGATGTCGCCGATGGCATACACGCCATCTACGTTGGTGCGGTAGAACTCATCGACTTTTATACGTCCGTTTTCGGTAGCAATGCCCAACTCCTCGAGCCCGATGCTTTCGGTATTGGGGGTAATGCCAACAGCCGAAAGCACTGCTTCGGCCTCTACCACTTCGAGGCCCTTTTTGGTTTTAATGCTCACCTTGCAGAGGGCTCCCGTGGTGTCGACCGATTCTACCGAGGAATTTGTCATAACGGTCATGCCCGCTTTTTTAAAGGAGCGTTCGAGCTGTTTCGACACCTCTTCGTCTTCGAGTGGAACCACATTGGGCAAAAACTCCACGAGGGTTACCTGCGTTCCAATGGTTTGATAGAAGTAGGCAAATTCGCTGCCAATGGCCCCTGATCCCACTACTACCAAAGAATTGGGTTGCTTGGGAAGGGTCATAGCCTTGCGGTATCCAAATATTTTGGTGCCATCGATGGGCAAGTTGGGAAGTTCGCGGGTTCGGGCTCCGGTGGCAAGAATTATATGTTTGGCTTCGACGGTGCTCTTTTTTCCGTCGGCAGCGGTAATTTCCACCTTGCCTTT
>CAYGIQ010000004.1:35291-42065 GCA_964349885.1 uncultured Prolixibacteraceae bacterium
GAGTTTGCCAAAACCGTTAATGATCTCTATTTTGTTCTTTTTGAAGAGGTATTGAATGCCTTTGCTCATGCCGTCGGCCACATCGCGGCTTCGTTTCACCATGGCTGGAAAGTCGGGGGTTACCTCGCCTTTAATCGATACGCCATATTCGGCAGCATGAATGGCATATTCAAATGCCTGTGCACTTTTTAACAGCGATTTGGTGGGAATACAACCCCAGTTGAGGCAGATGCCTCCAAGGTTTTCCTTTTCAACAACGGCCACTTTCATTCCCAGCTGTGCAGCCCTGATGGCGGCCACGTAACCTCCGGGACCGCTTCCTATTACCAATAGATCGTAATTCATCTTACCAATCATTTAAAAAGTTAGAAGCAGAAATTTATACCGTTGCGGCCATCCTACTCCATAAATTTAAGTCTTAAAACAGCCGATGCTGTAAAAGGTTGTGCAAAGATATTGATTTTTAGCGCTCCTTCTCAGGGGTGTATGGTTTTCTACCCGGCGCTATTATGTGGTTAACCCCAACGGTGTTGGTTTCGGGCGGAATCCAGATTCACGGGTCCAGATCCGCCAATCGCCCGAAGGCGACCTTAGGGAGTCCCGTACCAAAGGTCGGCTTACTTTTTCTTGGGTCTTCTTCCTTACTTGGCTCTTAACCTGTCAATGACTCGTCCTGTATTTTGTTTACGGTTTTTGGATTACTGACCAGGGGCTTTGCCGCTTGAAACCGCAGTCACTTTTTTGGCTTTCCCTAATAAGCAACCCAAAACTTTCGACCTTAAATAGGGAAGTTCAGGATTTCATTCAGAGCATATTGGATAAAAAAGGGTCGGCTTTAAAAATGCCGACCCTTGAGAACTAAATCAAAACGCTATCTCTAGTAGCCTGGATTTTGGACCAAATTTGGATTCACATTTCTTTGCGTTTGAGGAATTGGATAGACGTTTCTGAAATCTGCCTCAGAGGAACGGTTTACAAATCCAAAGGAGCCCCTGACAAATTTTCCAAAACGTATCATGTCGTTGCGCCGCATACCTTCATTATACAGTTCCCTTGAGCGTTCCGCCAAAAGTTCATCCAATGTCAGGGTTGCCGTTGTGTACAAATGCGCTGTCGGATTTTCGAACGCCCTGGCCCTAACCTGATTAACCAGGTCAACAGCTTCCTGAGTGGCATTTCCATTGTTCTTGCGCATCAATGCCTCCGCTTTCAGGAGGAGGATATCGGCGTATCTATATACTGCAAGGTCGTTCCCCATGTTGCCTGAAGTGTAAGCTATCTGATATTTCACAAAACGTGCTCCATGGTATTCCAGTGCATTTCGGTGATCATAAACCGCCGGATCGTTGGGATTGTAAATATTTACAAAATCAGGTGTGTAGTTTAGAGGCTTACCTGCACTCTCTTCGGTACAAAGCAAAACTGCACCGGTTGAAGCACTTCTTTGTAATCCAATCATCCAGCCATTCCTTCTCATATCATTCTCATGAAATGAATGGTAATGCCCCGGAAGTGCGCATATACCATTGTTGCCTCCGCGAGGAGCACCGAATACCTGCCCCATCTGGTAATGGTGGAAATTAATAAATGCCATATCCGACATCCCTCCTCCCGTTTGTGTTTCATTGAACGGGACTACGAAGATATTCTCGCCTGAACCTTCATTTTTGGCCAAAAAGTTCGAAAAGTAGTTGGGTTCAAGTTTAAAAAGATTGGAGTTAATTATTGCATCCGCATGTGCTATGGCATTATCCCATTTAGGGGTGCCGGTCCAAACTTCGGCATTCATATAGAGTTTAACTGCCAGTGCATGGGCAGCCCATTGGTGAAAACGGCCGTAGGTTGATTTGTTTCTTCCTGGAGATAGCTTATCAATGTTTTGAACCAGATTACCCTCAATAAAATCAAAAACGGCTTTTCTTCCGGCTGCAAAGTTTGCATTGTTGGGTGGGCTAAATCCGGGTTCAACGTCAAATCGGTCAACGATGGGCACATTGCCAAAATTATCGATGAGGTAATAATATCCCAGGGCCCTAATAATCTTCAGTTCAGCTAAAAATGCCTCTCTTAATGCTTCATCAATATTTTCCAGTTTTTGCAATTGAAGAATAAGCATGTTGGCTTGATTGACCCAGCGGAAACTATAGTTCCAGGTGTTGTTGAGGTGGGGTGTTTCAGCCGTCCAGGTGTGCTCATGAAATCTCTGAAAGTGTCCTCCGTCGTACCAGTGTCTGCCTCTGGTTGGATATACCAATTCGTCGGTTGAGTAACCTGCAATATGCCACATATGCCTGTGCGCTATGAGTCGAAGGTTGCCGTAGGCCGGTGCCATAGCAGCAATTATTTCCTCTTCTGTCTGATAGAAGTTTTCTGAAAGGACTTCACTGTATACATCTTCCGTTAAATCGGTACAGGAATGAATCCCGCCCGCAATAAGCATTATGAATAAGATGCTCAATATTCTAAATAATTTTTCCATCACTTCAAATTTTTAAAATTGCACATTAACACCAACAGTAAATGTTTTTACACTGGGATAGATCCAGCGAAAATCAATTCCGGGAGATAACCCCGTGATTCCAATCTCGGGATCTTGTCCCTTATAGGAGGTAAATGTGTAGAGATTTTGTCCGGTAATGTAAAACCTGAACTGTTTGATCGAACTCTTTTCCATCGGAACATTGTACCCAATCATAATATTGTCGAGCTTAAGATAGTCGCCCTTTTCAACGTAGTAATCCGAAAACTGAGGATCATCTATCAGGGGACTATCCAATGAACTGGTTAAAATATTGGTTGGCAGCATAATCACATTCTCATAGAAAGTTCTGCGCGAATTTACCAGATCGAAGAAGAATGCTCCTCTTAAGGCGACGCTTAAATCAAGATTCTTATAGCCGAAGGTATTCGTAAAACCTACCCATGATTTAGGCAAACCATTGCCAATAATGGTTTTGTCTTCATATTTTATTTGAGATGAGGTCAACTGCTTGGAATTATCTGCATTCCAAAAAAGCCATTTTCCATTTTCGTTAAATCCAGCGAATCTCCATCCAAAGAAGTTTCCTATGGGTTGCCCTTCTTCAAGTCTGAATACATTGGTTTCATTGAGTCCGGGAGCTCCTAAGTTGGTATGATCCAAATGTGAATGTTTGAAATCGTCGTTCGAGAGCGAGACCAAAAGGTTTCGGTTGTACGAGATGTTGAAATTGGTATTCCATTTGAAATTTTGTGTTGCAATCAAACCCTTAGTAACGGTCATCTCAATTCCCCGGTTGTTGATCTCCCCAACATTGGTCCATAAGCTGTTGTATAGGTTGGGTGGTACAGGTACGGCGTATTGATAGAGCAGGTCCGTAGTTTTACGGTCGTAAATGTCGATATTCAGAGAAAGATCCTTGAACATGGTCAGGTCGATACCAATATTGGTTTCGGTCTTCTTTTCCCAACGCAGATTGGGATTCGGATTGCTTGAAGGCGCATATCCGGGAATCCATTTACCATCGTATAGCATAACTCCGGCAGCACCCAGTCTTTCCAAGGATATATATTCATCAATACCCTGATTTCCGGTAATACCATATCCAGCCCTAAGCTTGAGGTTGTCGATGAAGGTGAGGTTTTGCATAAACTCTTCGCGGCTAACCGTCCAGCCGGCAGAAACTGCAGGGAAGAGACCCCATTTATTGTCCTTTCCGAATTTTGAGGATCCCTCATTACGCATACTGGCCGAGAGCATGTACTTGTCGGCATGGTTAAAATTGACACGACCAAAAAATGCCACCAACCGACTGGTCCTTTTGGTGCTCCAGATATCGCCCGACTGGTAGTTGCCTTCAGGCACATGCAGTCCTGCCCCTAAATTGTTGTATCCGAATGCGTCTGTTATAAAAAAGCGATTGCCCGCTCCAAAACCCTCATAAGAAAAGTCCTGATAGCTATATCCCCCCAATACTGATATATTGTTTACCCTATTGAAGGTCGTATTGTAGTTTAAGGTACTTTCAATCGTTCTGTCCTGCCAAAGCCCCGTGGTTCGTGAAGCTGATCCTTTGTAGCCTCCCATTACACTGTTGAGCGCATCTCTTTGCTCGTATAGTCCGGTTATTTCGTTGGCTCTTTGGATGGCCCCGGTAGTCGAAAGTTTAAGACCTTTCAGAATTTCAAGGGTAATCTGTATGTTGGCAAGTAAATCGTTCCTGTCGGCATCTCTCTGATACTGATTGAGCATAGCCACTGGGTTTCTGACTTCCCAGCCAGGGACCTCATAAAACTTTCCATCGGTTCCATAGACCGGTAAAGTGGGATTACGACCCAATGCCTGACGGTACACCTGGTAGTCTATAGGATTGGATTTTTTAATAGCATTGCTGAGGTTCATCTGAACCATCAACCTATCTTCCCATCCGGTATGGGTGATGGAGATTCTGCCATTTAACAGGTTGTTGTTCGATTCTTTAATGAATCCTTCCAGGTCGCGGTAATTCAACGAAGCAAAATAACTGGTTGATTCATTGCCTCCGGTAACCGACAGATTATGGACACTGCTCAATGGAAATTTGCGCGTAATTTCGGCCATCCAGTCGGTATCAGCACCATAATCCACCAATGTTATTGCCCTGGCTACAAGCAATGGATTTCCGGAGTTCTGGAAATTGGTTTTGGTTTCTTTCCATTGTGCAGCATCAAGTACACTGGGTTTGTTCGACCACGTCTCCGTATAAAAATAGGAAGAGTATGCAATCATGGGCTTGCCGGGAGTTCCTTTTTTGGTGGTTATAATAATTACACCGGCATTACCACGAGTACCATAGATTGCAGCCGCCGAACCGTCGCGCAGCACGTCAATAGATTCTATATCTTCGGGAGCAATGGTATTGAGGTTTCCTCCCGGTACCCCGTCAATAATAATCAATGGAGATACATCTCCTCTTACAGTGGAAACCCCTCTCAAGAGTATATGCACATCTCTAGTTGGATCGCCCCCGTGTGCTCTGGAAATGGCCAGACCAGCAATTTTTCCCTGCACCAACTGAATTGGAGAGCTGCTGATTGCACCGCGATTGAAATCTTCTTCTCTAACCGTTGCAATTGAACTGGTTACCTCTCTTCTTCTTTGCGTACCATATCCAATAGCAACTACCTCTTCAATGCCAATAGCATCTTCCTCCAATACAATATTGATAACACTCCGATTGTTAATTTCAACCTCCTGTGTTTTCATGCCTACAAACGAAAACAATAAAGTGGCATTGGCAGGTACGTTTCCCAAAGAATAGGTTCCATCCGCACTGGAAATGGTACCCGTAGTGGTACCTTTTATCACTATCGTAACGCCTGGTAAGGTAAGTCCCATCCGGTCGGTTACTCTCCCGGTAATTAAGTTTTGCTGCTGTGCAGCGCTCTGAATTTGATCACCTCTGCTACCTGCCTGCGGCGTAGTCAGTACAATCTGCCGATTCATTACAAGGTAATTCACGTTGGTGTCCTCAAATAATTCTGACAAGATCTCTTCAATCTTTTTTTGGTTGGCATTTATGTCAACCTTGCGCTCGACATCCACCAACTTTTGATTGAAAAGAAAGTAGAATTCCGACCTGTCCTCTATCTCCTGAAGGACATCGATTACCCGGGTGTCTTTTTGGTTTACGGTAAGACGGGTAACCTGTGAGTAGCTCTCTATAGCAATTGCCTTTATGGCAAAAACGAATAGAAAAAACAGACTTAATCGCATAGTTCTGAATAGTTTAGTTAAGCACGGATTAGGCTCCGAGTGCCGACTCCACATTTTTTTCATACTTTTGGTTCATTAAGTAGTTAAACAATTTATTGGTACACTGACTGCTTTTTGTCAACAGGAGAGTGGTGCGAACACTTTCCTGTTGTTTATTTTGGTTGGAACTGATTGATTCTAAATAGGTTCTGGTTTGATTATAATGCTTCTTTTTGGAAAAATTCCGTCTAATTCTGCTCTGCGCTCTTCTTCCTGAACCACGAACGGGGTTGTAAGTGCAAGTAATTTTAAAACTTCGTCGAGCGGTTCGTTCTCAAAGGTGGCATGAAAGGCAAACGACTCAAGCCACTCATTGTCTACAACGATTTCAACATTGTACCATCTGCTTAACCTCAGGGCAACTTGCTTCATATCCTCATTCCTGAATACCAGTTTCCCTTCTGTCCAGCTGGTATAATGTGATGCAATTACGGTGCTTTTTGATGCCAGACGATTTTCATGATTGTAGGTTAAACGCTGGTCTGGCATTAAGAAGGTAATACTATTTCCTGCCTTCTCCTTTACTTCAACCTTGCCTTCCAGTAAAATTACCTCCTCAATAGCTTCTAATTCATAGGCTATTACATCGAATGCGGTTCCTTCTGCTTTGATAATCAGATGTTTTGACTTTACCGTAAAACCCACCGCATGGTTTTGTGCTACATCGAAAAATGCTTCTCCTGTAAGCTCAACCTGCCGGGTTTTTAAAAAATCAACCGGATATAAAAGACTGGAACCACTGTTGAGAAATCCGGTGGTTCCATCGGGGAGTATGAATTTGGTGCGGGTACCCATTGGGCACAAAATTTCTGCATAGGCTTCCTTTGAATTGCTGATGTTAGATTCCCAATAAAAATAGGCAACCAACGAAAGAATCATAGGGATGATTAAAATCGCTGCTGCACGTTCAAAGATATGAAGTGCCCGTTTCCAACTTCCTGTTTTTGCTTCTTCCAACCTGATGCGATGATGAATTCGATCCAATAGTTGCTCCAAGCCCT
>CAYGIQ010000005.1:0-37912 GCA_964349885.1 uncultured Prolixibacteraceae bacterium
GAGTAAGGATAATACAGTCTCATAAAACTTTTCTAACTCCTTTGGTTTATTGCAGATATCTATTTTATGCGTTATCTTTAAGAAAATTCAGTCACGGAAATGCACTACGATCCGGAAATATTTAAGATACAAACCAACAATATTTTACCCCGCAAGGGTAGGATTCTCTTAGCCGAACCCTTTTTGCCGGGTACGGTCTTTAACCGTTCGGTTGTATTGTTGGTTGCGCATAGTCGGAAAGGTTCCGTGGGATTTATTCTCAACAAACAGATTGAGTTTACGGTTCGGGATTATATTCCCGATTTTCCTGATTTTGCGGCTGAAGTTTATATTGGAGGTCCTGTTTCGACTGATAATCTCTATTTTATTCACACCCTTGGCGACCTTATACCCGGCAGTATCAAGGTGCTTGATGATATTTACTGGGGAGGCGACTTCGATGTTTTGAAACAAAAAATTAATTTGGGTCTTATTGACCCCGGACAAGTGCGGTTTTTTGTGGGTTACTCTGGATGGGATGCTGGTCAGTTGGAGATCGAGTTAAAGGAAAATTCTTGGCTCGTGAACGATATCGAATCACACGAGGTAATGCATAGGCTTAAGATGTCGTCGTGGAAGGATTTTGTTGTAAGGTTGGGGAAACGATACTCCTTATGGGCCAATTTTCCTGAAAATCCTGCTCTGAATTGAATTTGACCCGGTAATACATTGCTTTTAAATTGCCCCCAATTGGTTATGGTATTGGGGGAAATCCTCGTGCAGTGCTAAAATTCATGAAATCATTTCGATTGGATTCTTCCTGCTTATCCGAAAAGCGAAACATGCGGTGAAACAGGAGGATCAAACTTACGCCTTAAATGTATCTAGCGGGCCAAATGACCTTGTCGAGTGTTTCCCAGATTAAAACCGTTTTTTTCCTGATGTACCGTTTATTGTTAAGCCCCAGGATCCAAACAACTCCCCTTTCCTCAGAAGCAGCAAAAAGTTCATCCATCGACTCAAGTTCCGAGGGCTTTAGGCAATCAGTCTCTTTTACAGTAAGTCCAACTATTTTGGCAGAGGTAATGATCTGCCGCCGCAAATGATCATCAATACACCCGGTTTCCAGTGCGGGCGTATATAGGGTGTCTTTCTTTATTGCAAAGAGATTGGAGTCTTGTGTTTGCGCTACCGAACCGTTTTGGTTGCAAAGTATTGACAAGTTGTGCCGGCTGTTTAAATTTAATAAATGCTCGGTCAGATTACGCATTTGGTGCAACGGATGGTAAGCCGGTTGCAGTATCAAGGAGCAAATTGGCATATTGGATACAATGGCCATGGCTCCCTGATCGTTTAAGGGCATTTGGCGTTCGGAATGGGCCTCAACAGTTGCAACAAGATAGACATCGGGTTGTGAAAGATAGAGGTTCATGCGTATCCATCCCCCCATAAAGGCTTTATTCTTGTTCAGCAAACGAAGAAGTAAACGCTTAATTTCGGTAAAATTCACCTTGTCTTCGGCGATGTTGAGGTCTGCCAAACATCGTTGGATTCTTGACAAATGTGTGGGAAGAAATGGAATTTCTCCGTGGGCAAACCAAAGATAGGTTGTAAGGGGCAGTGCCTCTTTAAGTACAAACGCCTGCGGATTAAAGTCGGCTTCTCGGATAATTTTCGTCTGATACAGCAGAAAATCCATAGCATTCTGTTATAGTACACTCAACAGTTCATCAATAAACCTTTGTAAAAGGGATGGCCTTAGGATTATTGGAAACAATATTCCAAAAATTGCGCCCAGCAGGTGTGCATCGTGCGCTATATGGTCTTGCTCACGCCGACTCATCCTGTAGGAGTAGAACAGGTAAAGTATGGCAAACAGTATTCCCGGAATGGGTAATATTCCAAAAAAATAGACTTTCTCCCATGGGTTGATGAAGATAAAGGCAAACAGAACAGCGGCCACGGCTCCTGAAGCACCAACTGCATTGTATAGGCTGTTGTTGCGGTGTTTGATCAGAGCCAGAAGGTTTGAAAACAAAGCTCCGCCGAAATAGAGAAGTAGGAAGTAGGCACTGCCCATCTGGCCAAAAAAGTAGGCGAAATATTGTTCGGTTGCGCTGCCGAAGAAGAACAGCACAAACATATTTACGAAAAGATGCGACCACCCTCCGTGCACAAATACATGGCTCACCAGTCGGTGGTATTCCTGACGGTGAACAACCTTTGCTGCATTAAACTGCAGTTGGTCCATAATTTGCCTGTTTCCAAATGCCAAATAGGATACAAAAGCAGTAATGCCCATTAAGATGTAAGTAATAGGGAGGTCCATTTAATGTAAGATTTTATAGATAAGCTCTTTGTAGATATCCCCCGGAGAAAGTTCACCCGAAGCTTCGAATCCTTTGCTTTTCATGTCGTAGGTTCGTAAGATACCTATGATTTCGAATAATTTCGTTGGCGTAAATCTTTTTGCTTCGGCAATGGTTTTTTTGGCAATAAAAGGAGATCCGATGTTTAGGGCTTTCATAACCCCGTTCTCGCTCTTGTCGGGTAGAAAGTGGTATCTAAAGAGTCGTGAAAAGTAAGTAAAAAGTACGCCCATGGTAAAGGGAAGTGGTCCGCTTCCCGGATTGGCGGCAAAATAGTTGACAATCCGGTTTGCCTTTAATATTTCTCTATTGCCCAAAGCGTTGGTGAGTTCGAACGGATTAAACTCTTTGCTTATGCCAATATTTTTCTCAATATGGTCGGGGGTAATTTGGTTTCCGGCAGGAATAAGGATAAAGAGTTTCTTCAGTTCGTTAACGACCTTGCTCAGGCTTTCACCCAGATAATCGGCCAGCATTTGGGTGGCTTGCGGCGAGATGGAGTAACCTTCCTTCTTCACATAGTTCTCTATCCATTGAGGAATCTGATAGTCGCGCAATTTGGGTGATTCAAAGTAGAGCGAACTCTTTTTAAGCAACTTTCCAACCTCGGTTCGGCCATCAATTTTTTTATACTTGTAGTTGATGACCAGCACGGTGCTTTTGGATGGGGCTACCAGATATTTGGCCAGTATCTCGGGGTTTTTCCACTCCTGTGCCTCCTTAACAATGATCACCTGTTGGTTGGCCATCATCGGAAACCGGCGTGCGGTTTCCACAACCGTTAAAGGGTCAGTATCCCTCCCATAAAAGACTGTCTGGTTGAATCCCTTTTCGGCTTCAGTAAGTACATTGTTTTCGATGTAGTCTGAAATGATATCGATATAGTAGGGTTCCTCTCCGGTAAGAAAGTATACCGGATGATAGATTTTATTGCTAAGATCTGCAATGATTTTATCGAATTCGGCCGCCATTAAAATTTAAGGTGTTTCACCGATGTGCCGTGGTTCTTTAGTTCCTGCAGCGAATCGATGCCAACATTGATTTGGTTGTTGACGAACATGGTGGTAACTACTTTATCACTCTCTTCGGTTTTAACCCCGGTCGAAATCATTGGCTGGTCCGATACCAAAAGCAATGCGCCTGCCGGAATTTGATTGGCAAAGCCAACGATAAAGATTGTGGCGGTTTCCATATCGATGGCCATTGCACGGGTTTTTTCAAGGTACCTTTTAAACCGTTCGTCGTATTCCCAAACCCTTTTATTGGTGGTAAATACGGTACCTGTCCAATAGTCGAGTTGTTTATCGCGGATTACATGCGATACCGCCCTTTGGAGATTAAACGCAGGGAGTGCCGGTACCTCAGGAGGCAGATAGTCGTTGGATGTTCCGTCGCTTCTTATGGCAGCAATGGGCAGGATCAGGTCTCCCAGCTTGTTTTTTGCTTTTAATCCCCCGCATTTGCCCAGAAAAAGGACGGCTTTAGGATGTATGGCACTCAGCAGATCCATAATGGTGGCTGCATTGGGACTTCCCATTCCAAAATTGATAATGGTAATTCCATCGGCGCTGGCATTGGGCATTGCCCGGTTACTGCCTACCACGGGTACCTCAAATCGCTGGGCAAAAAGTTCGACATAATTCTGAAAGTTGGTGAGCAGAATATATTGGCCAAAATCCTCGAGGGCTCTTCCGGTGTAACGAGGCAACCAGTTTTCCACAATCTCTTCCTTGGTTCTCATATTCTACAATTATTGAATTAGTGTTACTTTAGCCGTGACGAACAAATTACAAAAATAGCAATTTGGGTGGGCTTATAATGCAAAAACTCAATTTACCCGACTGTGCATTGCGCATCGAAAACCGGGATGGTCAGCTTAAGGTATTCGACTCATTTCGAAAGCTTTGGGTTGTTTTGACCCCCGAGGAGTGGGTGCGTCAGAATTTTATTCACTATCTCAATAATTCCAAAGGATATCCCTTCAGTCTGATTGCGGTAGAGAAGCAGGTAAGGGTAAATGGGATGCAACAGCGGTATGATCTGCTGGTGTACGACCGAAATGCGAAACCTCTGATGGTAGGCGAGTTTAAGGCGCCTGGTGTTAAAATTAATCAGCAATCCTTCGACCAAGCAGTCAGGTACAATGCCACATTGAAGGCTCCTTTTGTGCTGGTTTCAAACGGACTCCTTCATTTTGTATGCCGGATGAATTTTCTCACAAACCGTGCGGAATATCTTCCCGAAATTCCTGATTTCGAATCGATTACTGATTGTTAAGTTGAACCAGAAGTAAATTTGTTAAATCTTCAAAAAACCAATGCAATATAAATCTGAAAACCATTCAAGTTCAAACTCAAAATCTCAATTTATGCCAACGATCAAAACCATCTATTTGGGCGATTTGCGTACTGAAAATATGCATATACAGTCGGGGAATAAGGTAATTACCGATGCTCCCATCGACAATCGGGGCAAGGGAGAGTTCTTCTCTCCCACCGATTTGCTGGCTACGGCGCTTGGAAGCTGTATTCTCACCATTATGGGAATAAAGGCACGCGACCATGGCATTGGGTTGGAAGATACCCGAGTGGAGGTAACCAAAATTATGGCTTCAGATCCCCGTCGGGTCGCCGAAGTGGTTATGGATTTTTATTTTCCACCACGGGAATACAGTGCCGGAGAGCGCTCTCTGATTGAGTCGATGGCAGGAATAAGTCCAGTGCCTTTAAGTCTGCATCCGGATCTAAAGCAAACGGTTAACTTTCATTGGCACTAAAACCTAGTCCTCTCGAAAGTATCGACGCGAAAAAAACTTCAAACCAAAATTTTGGAATTCACTTCGGTCTTTGGGCCAATGATGTGCCTTGTGTGCACGAATGAGTGCCCTTAGGTATGGACTGTATTTCTGGGGATGAAACGGAAGTTTGATTCGTTGGTGCATGATGAGGTCGTGAACGATAAAATAGGTTAGTCCGTAAAGGATTATTCCTCCACTGATAAACAGAGCTGGCGGAAATCCTCATAAAGAGCCTCCTGCAAAAAGTATAATTCCTAGAATGGCATACACCAGAAAGAACCGATCGTTCTTTTCAATTTTTTTGTTTCGGCTTCCATGGTTTGAATCCGCTTTCTTTCATTTCTGTGGTGATCGAGGTGCCGGCTCCACAGAGAACCGTGCATTAGGTATTTATGGTTGGTCCATGCGACCAACTCCATCAACAGAAAGGAAATCAGCATTAAAAGCAGATTCAGTAGCATAGGTTTACAAATAGATTCCACATTGGGCTGAAAATGCTACATTTTTACCAAACCAAATTCGGGAGGATACCCAATGAAACAACAGGAACGAGCAAGAAAGACGATGAAACCACCTCGGGTTCGTTTTACCATTATTTTTCGAGCTCTTTCCAAGCAAGTGCACTTGCTCCCACAATGGCTGCATCGCCGGCTTTCAGCTGAGAGGGGAGTAGCTTTACCTTGTTTTTATAGAGGGGAAGCAGAAATTTCTCCATGCTTTCGCGGGTTGGTTTAAATAGAAGCTCTCCGGCAGCGGTAGGACCGCCAAAAAGGAAGATGGCTTCTGGACTAAGGTAATGCACAGTATCGGCCAGGCCCATTCCCAGCCATTCGCCGGTTTTTTCAAAAACCAGATTGGCAATTTTATCACCTGCCATAGCGGCTTCATAAATCATTTTGGAATTCAGTTCGGCAAACGATTTGTTGGCGAGCAGGCTATCGTTGTCGTTATAATGAACGAGTAGTTCAAAGGCCGTACGTTTTATGCCTGAAGCAGAGCAATAGGCTTCGAGGTGGCCGGGTGTTCCGCATCCACAAGGTCTGCCTCCGGGAACTAGGATGGTGTGGCCGCATTCACCGGCAAACCCGTCGTGACCATACACCAAATCTCCATTCACAATAATACCGCTTCCTACACCCGTACCAAGGGTATACATTACAAAGTTTCTCATGCCCCTGGCGCCGCCATAGATCATTTCACCCAATGCAGCGGCGTTGGCATCGTTGGTCATAGCAATGGCCTTAATGTCTGGGAAATGCGTTTTCAATAGCTCTACCAGACGGAGTTCTCCTTTGAACGAAAGATTTGGGGCATATTCGATGGTGCCCTTGTAGTAATTACCCGCAGGGGCTCCTATTCCTATTCCCACAACTTCCAATTGATCGTTTATGAGGGTTGCCGACTTGATTACTGATTTAATTTTTTGAGATAGGTCTGCCATAAACAGCTCAAAATTGCCGTGTGTTGCTGTTGGAATCGACTCTTTAATAACCACATTCCCATCAATATCCACTATGCCTATGGCAGTGTTGGTGCCTCCAACATCTACGCCAATCGCAACCTGTTTTTTCTGACTCATAAAATTTGATTAAAAGGGTGAGGGTCTGCCCAATGGCAGAACAAAGGTGGTTTTTGGTTTTTCTTTCAATGTGAAACCGAGCTGAAGTTGCACGGTAGGCCAAGGGTTCAGTATTTTATTTGGCCATCGTCATTCGGCAAAACAAAGAGTGAAAATAGTAAGGAACTCAACTTTCGTTTCGATCTAATGCAAATTTAAAAATATTACCGAAGATTGCGGAAATCAATCTTCAGTTGACCCATTGGTTAACTATATTTTAAACGATTTCGGTTGAATACAATCCCATTGATGTAAGGTTTTTTTTCGTATTATGCAGTTGCTGTTCGTGCTGTTGTATTATAAATGAATGTTTTGCAGACTTGTCGTGGAATAAGGTACATTTTCATTGGAATCAGGGTTGCTCTATTTTTTTTGAAGGATCGAATCAATTATTAATCGTTTAAGCTTATATTTGTACTAAAGGAGATGGAATCCAGTTTGCAGGTTAAAAATATTTTGCAAAGTGCTGGGCAATGAGAATGGAATAAACAAACCATTTGATATGGCTAAAAGGGTATTGCTTAAAGACATTGCCGCAAAGGTGGGAGTTTCTACTGCGCTGGTATCTTACGTAATGAATGGCCTTGAAAAGGAGAAGCGGGTAGGGGCCGATGTTGTTATACGAATTAGGGAAGTAGCCCGTGAACTTGACTACAAACCCAACCAGATTGCACAAAGTCTGCGAAGGGGAACTACCCAAACCCTTGGGGTGATTTTAGCCGATATTTCAAATCCGTTTTTCGGCCATCTGGCCAGGGTAATTGAAGACGAAGCCGGAAAGTTAGGGTATACGGTAATTTTTGGCAGTTCCGATGAGGATGCTATTAAATCTGATAAACTGATTCAGGCTTTCAGCGACCGGCAGGTAGATGGGTTTATAGTGGTGCCTGCTGAAAACAGTGCTTTACAGATTAAAAAACTATTCGAGACCGGAACACCTCTTGTTCAAATCGACCGCTGTTATAAGGATATTGAATCCAATTATGTGGGCCTCGACAACTTCAATGCATCTTTTCATGCTGTTACAGCGTTAATCAGGAACGGGCGAAAACGGATTGCAATGATTGCCTATCGCTCCTCTCTTAATCATATGGAGGAACGAATTGCTGGATACAGGGAGGCCATGATGACTTTTGGGCTTCAGGATAAAATTTGCATAATAGAACTGGATTATGCCGGTTATCTGGAAGAAACCGACCGATACATGCAGGAGCTAATCAACGTTGAAGAACCTGCTGATGGACTATTTTTTGCCACTAACTCGATTTCTATCGTGGGTCTTTATTGGATAAAGCGCAATAAGATACGGGTTCCCGAGGATGTGGCCATAATTGGATTCGACGGGAATGAGGCTTTCGACTTCTTCTATGCTCCGCTCTCGTTTGTTGAGCAGCCCATTGTTGAGATGGGACAAGAGGCTGTAAGGTTGATAGTTGAACAGATAAAGGGAAACACCGTTTTATCGCAAATTCGTTTAAAGGAGAACCTTGTCCTCAGGGAGTCTTGCAGTTAGCAGGTAGTTGAAGCAAGTAGGCTCTTCCACGGCCGGGATTGTGGATGTGAATTGAATAAATATGTAGTGTTGGTTGCCTAATTTTGTATTGTATGAGTTATGTAGATGTTGCAATATTCCTTTTGTACCTTACGGGCATTGTACTTTTCGGGAGTTCATTTTACCGTAAAAACAAATCGGCTTCAGCCTTTACCCTCGGCAACAGTAGCTTTCCAGTATGGGTAGTCTCAATGTCGATCTTTGCCACCTTTGTTAGCAGCATAAGCTATCTGGCGATTCCCGGACAGGCATTCTATTCCAACTGGAATGCATTTGCATTTAGTTTGTCTATTCCATTCGCTTCGTGGATTGCTTTTAAGTTTTTTGTGCCGCTCTACCGTTCGGTAAATAGCCCTTCGGCATATACTTATCTTGAGACCCGATTTGGTCCTTGGGCAAAAATATATGTTTCGATAATGTATCTTTTTACGCAGCTGATGCGATCGGGTACCATTCTTTTGCTTTTGGCACTTCCTCTCAATGTAATGCTGGGGTGGAATATTGTTTTAATCATTGTGGTTACCGGTTTAAGTGTGATGGTGTATTCCCTTTTGGGTGGTATCCAGGCTGTGCTCTGGACCGACGCCATACAAGGCATTATTTTGATTGTGGGAGCTATTGGCAGTGCCTTGGTGTTGATGTTTGCTATGCCCGAGGGACCTTCGCAGCTTTTCAGAATAGCTATTGCCGATGCTAAATTTAGCTTGGGGAGTTTTGGTCCCTCTCTAACGCAATCCACGTTTTGGGTGGTATTGATTTATGGTCTCTTTATCAACCTTCAGAATTACGGTATTGATCAGAATTATGTGCAACGTTACATGACTGCGCGCAATGAGCGTGAGGCCAAGCGGTCGGCCCTGTTTGGCGGGCTGCTGTACGTGCCGGTTTCCATGCTGTTTTTTTTCATAGGTACAGCATTGTACAGCTACTATTCGGCTGTCCCCGGCCTCTTGCCCGAAGGTACTCCTAGTGATAGGGTTTTCCCATTTTTTATTGTAAACCAGCTCCCAGTCGGTTTAACAGGATTGCTGATTGCCTCCATTTTTGCAGCAGGAATGAGTACGATATCTACCAGTGTTAACAGTTCTGCCACAGTTATCTTAACCGACTACTATAAGTTTAAACCGGGCGACGGAGGGAATGAGGGTTCGCGCATGAAAATCCTTTATACATCATCGCTGGTGTTTACCCTCATTAGTATAGGCGTTGCATTGGCGATGATGAATGTCGACAGTATACTGGAAGCTTGGTGGTCGTTGGCATCAATTTTTAGCGGAGGTATGCTTGGGCTCTTCCTGCTGGGTTTTCTTGTAAAAGGGGCTTCCCGAAGTGCTGCCATGATTGGGGTGGCTACAGGAATGCTTGTGATTGGATGGATTAGTCTCTCTCCATGGCTTTTGGGCGGTACTAGTTTGTCGGGGTTTGCAAGTCCTTTTCATAGTTATTTCTCCATAGTGTTTGGTACGGCGGCCATCTTCCTAGTCGGATTTTTGCTGTCGATGCTGCCGAAGAGATGGTCGAAACAATGATCATCCCTTCCCCTACAGAATGCTTCGGGCACTGTAACCAGACGCCTACATTAGGAATGATGTTGTCGCCCGCAATGGCTTCAAAAAGTGGATTTGTTTTTAAGCCAAAAACGTTAAAAAAACGTTGATATTCAATGATTTAAATTAGACAGTGGATTGAAATCGCATAGTTTTCGAACATCACATAAAAGGTATACATATGGACAAAAAAAAATGCATTAAAAGTTCCTTCAGTCATCCAATAGGATGGCTCTTGCTGCTCGTTGTGCTTATCACGGCTGGCTGTCGTTCCTCTGTTGAACAAACAACAACGCTAACGCCCGTAAAAGATTTTATTTTTGGCGAGGACCGGGATTTCGAACAATGCCATGCCAGCACTCTGGTTCCCCTGCCGCAGGGTGATTTCCTAATCGCTTGGTTTGGCGGAACACGCGAAGGTGACGACGATGTAGGTATTTGGATGACTGCAGGTAAGCCTGGTGGTTGGGAAGCTCCGTACCTCATTGCCAAAGTAAGGGATGATGCCCATTGGAATCCGGTATTGTTTACCACACCCGAGGGTAGGATATACCTCTATTTTAAGGTAGGTAAAACCATACCCGCCTGGGAAACCTGGGTGAAACATTCCGACGATCATGGCGCTACCTGGTCGGATGCTTACGAATTAATTCCGGGCGACAAGGGTGGTCGAGGTCCCGTAAGAAACAAGCCGGTAATCCTCTCCAACGGTCATTGGTTGGCTGGAGCTTCTTTCGAAAACGATGACGAGAAGCTATGGGATGCCTTTGTTGACCGCACCGAAGACATGGGTATTACCTGGGAGACCACACCTTATCTCGAAATCGATCACAGCATTTTTGAGGGCCGGGGTATCATTCAGCCTACTTTGTGGGAGTCTGCTCCAGGCACCGTGCATATGCTATTGCGCAGCACAGCAGGTGCAATTTACCGCAGCGATTCAGACAACTTTGGTCGCACCTGGACCCCACCTTATGCAATTGATCTTCCCAATCCCAACAGTGGAATTGATGTGGTTAGGCTCGACAATGGAACTCTGGCATTGCTCTACAATCCGGATGACCAAAACTGGGGATCACGCGGGCAGCTCTATCTTGCACTATCCTACGACAATGGAGCTACCTGGCCCGATATTGTGGTCATTGAAGATGGTCACGTAGACGATGAATACAGCTATCCCGCAATAATCGCAACCGGAACTACTGTGGCCTACAGTTATACTTGGCAGCGCGATAAAATTGTTTTTGGTATGGTTTCCGATATTCCGTTTAAACCTTGATTTATTCATAATTGCTTATGGGTTGCCCGTATCGGTTTTCCGGTACGGGCAGCTTATTTTAGGGACAGTAGGTTAGAGATCTTAACCAATTCAATCTAGATTTCTATCAATTATTGGGTTTGCTGGTAAAATTCAATGTAAATTGAATAAAATATTGGTAGCAAAGACTGGCTTCATTCGGTTACTTTGTTACAATACGCTCGCACTAATCACCAACAACCGAAACCATGACTCAACTAAAAACTATCCCCATGCACATTTTTGTAGTGTTCCCGGCGGTAACCATGTTGCTTGGATGGGGTTTACGCGGCCACATCGGAGGGGGCCCTTTTGGTGCAATGATACCCGGAGCAATGATTGCCCTTTCGCTTGCAATGTTGTTAAAATTACCTGTAAATATGGCGGCCATGCTCTCTGTGTTCTCTGTTGTTGGAATTGGATTGGGCGGAGAGATGACTTACGGCCAGACCCTCGGATTTTTAAGGAATCCTGAAACTGTCTGGTGGGGTACATTCGGAACCACTGTTAAGGGGGGCGTATGGGGTTTGTCGGGTGGAATCCTTATCGCTTTAGGATTGCTGGCAAATAGATTGGATAAAAGTCGGATACTGATTGCTTTGACGCTCTTTTTAGCAGGTATGCTGCTTGGATTTAAGCTCATAAATCAACCCATGTTGCTTTATTTTTCAAACCCCGAAAACCCCCGGCCCGAGTCTTGGGGGGCACTTCTTTTGGGAAGCTTGGCCGCGTTTGGTTATCTTAAGGTCAAATTGGATGTGCTTCAGTTCAGACTGTTGTATCGATTTGCTGTAATTGGAACCATTGGAGGAGCCTTGGGCTTTGGGCTCGGAGGGTTTTGGATTGTTTTGGGCAGCACCCTTCCAGACGGTATGATTTTTAGAGGCTGGTGGAAGGCTATGGAATTTACCCTTGGTTTGCTATTGGGGGGCGCATTTGGTTATGCCGCCTGGTGGAACCGCCACTATATTATGGCCCTTAGGGATGTGGCACCCGAACCACAAAAACACTCCACGAATGAGCAAATATGGGCCATACTTACCACCATCGGGGTAGGATTAATGATCTATCTTATTTTCCCATATCTGCTCGATCCAATTGTTGAGGCGGGAAAAATGAATACTGGTTTCTCAATGGTTGGCGCCAGAGATATGGCCATCATTTTTTCTAATTACGCATTTTACGGGCTACTTATGATTGCTGTATGCTTCTATTATAAGCCTGCAGCATGGTACATTGCTATAGTCCTAACCTTTTTTCATGCCTCTATTGATTTGATAAGAGATTACTATCCGATGCAGGATCCCGATGTGTTCAGGACTGCACGGGTTGGATTTGAGTTGCTTTTGGCAGCACCTGTATTGTTCCTGACCGCCCGGATTCAGAAGGGGAATAGTGTTGTGTATCATTTGTTGCTGTTGATGGTGTGGTCGACTGTTGCCGTTTCCTTGATGCGGATGGGTTTGCATCCCGAGGTTTTTCAGATAAAAGGACTCTCGTTGATGGAACTTGTTTTTCGTCGCTTCTGGGTAGATCTCAGCTTTATTTCGGCTGCATTGATTGCAACTGGTTTTGCCATGCGACTCAACCGGGCACCTTCAGCACTTATATAGGATTTTGAACCCAACAAAAGCTAAACTCTTTATTGAGGAGCCTCAATAGCAAAACTCTGGGACTTTAGTTTTCTCAACCATGTACGTATATTCCGGTAAATATTTTGGTTTCTTGTTAACTATGATGACCTTCGTTTTGATGGGACAGAAGAATTCTTTTTGCAAACAGTTGGACATTAACGCCGAGGCCTCTATTTCCCACGTTCATCCGTTGTCACTTCATTCAATTTTGGCTGAAGGCATCTCTCTATCAAGGGAAAATGCTGAAACCAAACAATCAAACAGTTTAAACAGCCACTTTCAACATACCGATATGACCAGAGCCATACCCTCTGAAGCGCCCATCTTCTTAAACGAGGTTAGGATGAGCCGTGATGCATCGAAAAATCACGATCTCGACAACAACGACAACTTCTCTCCCGACGGAAAATGGCTGGTGTACGACACCCGCACAGAATCGGGTGGCATTGGTGGTAACAGTACAATAGAGCGTATCCATACGGAATCTGGAGAGATTGAAGTTTTGTACCATCTTGCCCAAAACGAATGGTATGGCCCCGGAGTAGGCGCAGTTAGTTATCATCCAATAAAGGAAAGGGTCATTTTTATTCACGGACTGATGGCTGTTACACCGGCGCAGCCCTATCAACAGTGGCGAAGAACCGGAGCCATTGTAGATACAGATCGTCCTGGGGTAGCCAGTTTTATGGATGCCCGCGACATAACCCCTCCATTTACACCCGGGGCACTGCGTGGCGGAACGCACCGGCATGAGTGGAGCCGCGATGGAAGGTGGATTGGTTACACTTACAACGACGCTATACTGCAGTCGCTCGAATTGGAAATGGGCCGTTCGCACAACCTTCGAACCATTGCTGTGTCGGCCCCTTACAGCAGACCATTGGTTCTGAATGATGATAAAGGCGAGCATGTTTTGGGCGATTGGTTCAGTGCTGTGGTGGTGCGGGTTGTGCCTCATCCATTGCCCGGAAGCGATGAAATTTCCCAGGCTGCATCCGACAGCTGGGTAGGTGGTTCGGGTTTTCTGAAAGAAGATGGAACGCATCAGGTTGCACGGGCTTTTTTAGGACGGGTGCTCTCAGATAAGGGACTTCCGGTTGATGAGCTCTTTGTGGTGGATATTCCAGATGCCATTCACTTGCCAGGGTCCGACGGTCCGCTCGAAGGCACATCTCAATCCATGCCTGCTCCTCCAGCAGGCACCCGGCAGCGGAGGCTGACCTACACCGCCCATTCTCCCTATCCGGGATGTTTCGAAGTTGTACGTTCATCCACCGATGGGTCATGGATTTCTTATGTGTCAAAGGATAGTAAAGGGACCAAACAACTCTTTGTTATTTCGCCCACCGGTGGTACACCAAAACAAGTTACCTTTCACTCCACCGACGTTCAAAGTGGGGCCCGCTGGAGCCATTTCAACGATAGGATAATCTATGTATGTGAAAACAGCATTATGATCTGCGAAATCTCGGACCGACCTTTTGGTGACCGGATGCAGCGTCTTACTGCACCTTCGATAGATGTCCCAACCAACCTTGTCTGGTCGGCCGATGGCAACCTTATTGCCTTCAATAGAACAGTGCAAAATACCGAGACAGAAAGCAAGCAAATTTATATTGTTAACCTGTATGATCATTGAGACAATCAGAAAGGTTGATTCAACCTCACCAAAATTTTCAAAACGATGAATAAAACCACTATGTTTCTTTTTGCGATGCTCATTGCAGCATTTTCTTCATTTGCTCAATCGATTCAAACGGCTTCCTTTAAGCAGGATGTCGCAACCAAATTTACTTCTGCCATCGGTTTGCCCGACGAGCCAGTAGTTGCCATCAGAATTGTAAATGAAACTCCAGTAGCGGTATTCAAGGGTTCGGCTTATCGTTTCAACGGTTCGCAGTGGAGCGTTGCATTCGTAATACCTGCCGAAGCGGGCAGCAACTACTCTGGATTCTCTGGGGAAAATGGTGCTGTATTGGCACACACTGATTACAAGGGAGGAAAAGTTATTGGTACAGCGAATGGGTTGTATATGCTGGCACAAGGTGATGCACATTGGGTAACAATATTGCCTCAGGATAGCAAGTATAAATGGGCACCGGTAAACGTTTCAGTTCTGGGTGTTGATGCAACCGGTGCACTCTGGTTTGGAGCAGAACAAGGGGTTGGAAAGCTCGGTGAAAATGGCTGGGAACTTTTCGGCGGACGCGAAGGGCTCCCCTTCAATTCATTTACTTCGTTTGCTGCTGCTCCTGATGGGGCCGTTTGGTTTGGAACAAAACAAGGTGCCATTCGCTTCGAAGATGGAGCCTTTTTTTATCGGCATAGTCTAAGGTGGCTTCCAAACGACTATGTAAACGATATTGCTGTCGGTTCAGATGGAACTGCATGGATTGCTACCAATGGAGGTGTAAGCCGCATTGAAAGAAAGTCGATGAGTTTTTCCGATAAATCAGCCTACTTTGTGCAGATTACCGAGGCCCGAAACCATCGTATGGGTTTTATATCCCCCAACCGCTTACAGGTTCCCTACGATATTACTACTGCAAGTCCCGGAATCTCGGATAACGATGGAAAATATACCTCTATGTATGGGGCAGCACTTGCCTACCGGTATGCCGTAACCGGCGATCTGGAAGCCAAAGCACTTGCCGACCGCAGTCTTGACGCCTGTATCTGGCTTACAGAAGTGACCCATGAATCAGGTTTCCCAGCAAGGGTCATTATCCCTAAAGGTTGGCCCGAGCCCCTCGCCGATGCGGAATTTACCCGTCAGATGAACCTAAGGGTTCAGCAGAACGATCCATTTTGGAAAGATATATCACCCCGATTTGTCGAAAGCAAGGATGGAAACTACCTTTGGAAATGCGATACCAGTTCGGATGAGTTGGCCGGACATTACTTTTTCTATGGGATATATTATGATTTGGTGGCTAAAACCGATGAGGAAATCGCTAAGGTTCGGAAAGTTACTGCCGAAATCACCGATCATCTAATCCGAAACGACTTCTTTTTGCGCGATTTTGATGGGGAGGCTACCCGCTGGGGAAATTTTTCGCCCGAATTTCTAAATTCTGTCTGGGGCTGGGATCAACGTGGATTGAATTCCATGATGATGCTTTCTTTCCTCAATGTGGCCAGCCATGTTACCGGGGATCTTAAATACGATTCGGTAGCTCAGATGTTGCGCGACAAGCATCAGTATCATATCAATTCAATGCACGCCAAAGAGTTTTTTCCACCAGACAATGTTGTACCATGGGACAATAATTTATCGCTGATGAGTCTTTATGGTCTCATAAACTACGAAAAGGATCCTGAGTTGTTGATTATGTACCGACTCGCACTTGAATATGCCTGGCTGCATATTAGTAAACAACAGAATGCCTTCTGGGATGCCATTTATCTGGCATTGGCCAATAGATTTAACGAAAGGGTCGAAGAGGGATTTTTTAAGCAATCACCTGTTTTCCCTGAAGCGAGAGGCTTTACAGACAAGGCTTTGCAGGAATTTAGCGGAGTTCCTGACCTACGCGATGGTATAGTAAATACACTTAGGTTGATTCCACTCGATTTGCTTGGCTATCGCATGGACAATACCCATCGGCTGGATATCGAAATTGATCCAACACCGGGCCAAAAACCTACCGTGGGATGGAAGGTTGGAGGGTATGCCCTCAACATCGATGAAAGGGGACATGTTCGGCAGGACCGCGACGGGTTTGCGCTGGTTTTGGCCGAAGAGGGCGGCGGACGCAGCGAAAGCGAAGGGACTTTCTTTTTATTGCCATACTACTTGGCACTTTATCATGGATTAATCGACTAAAATTATGCGTTTCTCTTTTTCATATTTCTCTTTAAGTCGGGTTTGCAGAATTTTACAATGTAAATCACTCCTTCTGATTTCACTTCTGCTGATGCAAACCCTCATGGCAGAAGCTCAGTCCAATATGCCCAAAGCATACCCCGATCGGGTAATAATGAATATGGCTGAGCGGGCGGAATCATCGATAGCAGTGACCTGGAGAACCAGCCTCGAAGTGCCAGAAGGTTATCTGGAGATTCAATCTGTGGGTCCGGGTCCTATCGATAAAGGAGCGTCAAAATCTCATACAGCCCTCTCCACCCGGATAACTTATTCCTATCAGGATGAACCCGATGTAGAGGCGTATCAGCATGCTGTTAACGTAAACAACCTCGATTCTAGGCAAGGATATCTATACCGAGTCGGGTTTGGTAACCATTGGAGTGAATGGTACGAATTCCAACTGGATAAAAGCAAAACGGATACCTATTCATTTTTATACCTCGGCGATCCTCAGAACGATATCAAATCGCAATGGTCGAGGGTAGTGCGCAGAGCATATGCCCATAACCCCTCTACTGCCTTTGTGCTCTATGCCGGCGATTTAATTAACCGGGCAGGAAGGGATGTGGAGTGGCAGGAGTGGTTCGATGCCGGATCCTATGTACTGGCTACAGTTCCGCAGGCGATGACCCCGGGGAATCACGACTACCGAAACCGGGAGCTTGATCCGCACTGGGAGTATCAATTTACATCCCCAGGGAATGGCCCTGACGCGCTAAAGCACACTTGTTACTATGTTGACTACCGCGATGTTAGAATCATTTCAATTGACACGGCTGTTGATTCGGAATTGCGGGCAGAGGACGGTGTAGCGCTGGAATTGCAAAGGGCATGGCTCGACTCGATACTGCGCCAGACTTCGCATAAATGGGTAGTTCTCATCACACATCTTCCCATATACTCGCCAAAGGAGTCGCGCGATAATCACCATATCCGATCGCATTTTCAGCCTTTAATTGAGCAGTATGGTGTCGATCTGGTATTAACCGGACACGATCATACCTATGCACGCGGCAGGGCCTCCGATAATCCGGCTCAAAGATTTCCGATTCCCTATGTAGTGTCGGTGAGCGGTCCGAAGGTATATGAAGTGGGCGATAAGTCGTGGATTGAGAAAGGCGGTTCCAATATTCAGTTGTATCAGGAAGTTACCATCAGTGGCAACCGAATGCGCTTTGATGCTTTTACTGCAGATGGCGTACTCTTCGACCGCTTCGAGCTGAAAAAACGCGCCAATGGAACCAACCGCTTTATAGACCTTGATCCAGTAAAACGACGCACTCCTAGTAAATAAAAATTTTGGTAAGGTGTAAACATTTCTTTAAGAAAATGAAACAAAGATTATCCCTATGAAAAACCAATGGATTTCAATTTTAGTGGTAGGCATGACTATGGGTACCTCGTGGGCTGTTCGAGGTCAGTTTGGACATGAACAAGGTGCTGCATGGGCAGCAGCTATAGCTGCCTTAAGTCTGGTACTGGTATCGATGAACCGTGGCTGGTATCGTAAAGTATTTACCATCACCTTGGCATCTGCGATTGGCTGGGGAATGGGTGGAATGATCAGTTACGGAATGATTGTTGGATTTGGCCGTAGCACCAGTTTCCCCAATGCATATTACGGTTTATTGATGCTGTTCGTCATCGGCGCACTGTATGGACTCACGGGAGGTGGACTTACTGCGCTAACCCTCGAAGGTTCGAAGGAAAAACGAATTAAATGGGCTGGTCTTATTTCAGAGATGGTTGCCGGGGGGTTGCTTGCCTATGGATTTCTCATTATGCAGATTGGCTTTAAAATGACTCCCCCGCGTTCGGAGGCGTGGGCATTCTGCTTCGGTGCAGGATTGGCGATGGTTTGGCACATGGCACGAAATGGGTATCATGCCTCCCTCAGGGTAGCGCTGATCGCAGCACTTGGCGCTGGATTTGGATTTGCATTTGGAAATTTCCTCCAAACTTTGGGTACGGTCTGGCAAATTAAGTTCAACATGTGGAACGTTATGGAGTACAGCATCGGTTTTTTTGGTGGTACTTCCATGGCATATGCAATCTTTACCTCGGAATGGCCAAAGGAGGTGGAAGAAAACAAACGATGGGAAAATCGGTCAGCCTATTTGCTCGTGTTTGCCTTTATTCCCCTGATTCTTTACCGCGAATCCCTTACCTATCCTATTTTGCTTAACCGGTTGTCGTTTCTCGACAACACCGCCGATGCATCGCTTATCAGTACTGTGCTTGCAGCCACTCTCTTCTTGGCCCTGGCCGTGTGGGGGTGGTTCCAGATTCCCCGTTTGGAAAGCAATGCCCGCCAGAAAGAGGTGATGTTGCTCTTTCTTTTTTTCTTTGGCATCTACATCTTTATTAGCTATATGGTGTATGGACTTTTTGGCGGGAAGACACAACTTAACCATCACTTGTATGTGGTGAACCTGTTATTGGTTGTGGCCTACCTTTTGACCCAAAAGCCTGATTCATTTAAATCCATGCAGTCGAGGCCATTGAACCTTAAAAAACTTGCATGGATAACCCTTGTGCTCATTGTTGTGGTGTCACTTTTGGCTCTGATTTCTATCAATGCGCACGACGGAGTTGCAGGAGCACGCGATCGATTTGAATTTGGGATGTAAGGATGTAGTTTCTGATGGCTTGGATCACAAATCTGAACGCTAGAACAAGTTTTCTTTTTGCCTGTCAATATATTCATATCCCTACATTGGGCTTATAATTCTTTTGTACTTTTCAATTCTCTTAATCGATTCGTTAATCCTATGAAATCAATCAAACGCATCATCGTTCGCACATTAAAAGCGATTGGAGTTCTGATTCTACTTTTTGTATTTACAATGGCACTACCCCGGGGTTATGCACTGTTGTTTCCCTCTAAACCACCAGTGGGCTATCAGTTTGAATTTACCACCTTCCTTGCCATCGGCACCGGATTGGAAAAGCTCATCGAACGCGAACCACCACTTCCTGCCAATCTGATTGAGATCAAGGATGTAGAATACAAGGTTGCTGAGGAAAAATCGCTGCAGATTGATTTTTATAAGCGCAACGATCTTCAGGAAAAGCCTCCCTTGTTGGTTTTTATCCACGGTGGTGGCTGGCGTGGAGGAAAGCGCTCTGATTACCGTGTTTATCTGCATCCTTTTGCCGAAAAGGGATTTGTGACAGCTACAGTGTCGTACCGGCTTGTTCGCGATAAAACCTATCCGGCAAGTGCCGAGGATATCTCCGATGCCATACGCTTCTTTTTTGAAAATGGCGACACTTATGGATACGATCCCGATCGAATAGCGGTAATTGGCGGTTCTGCCGGAGGACATTTGGCTATGCTTGCAGCTTATGGTTGGGCCGATACAGTTTATCCTTCCGCTAAAAGCGAGCTGTATCCCGACCGGAAAATTAAAGCATTGGTAAACATCTATGGTCCGGTTGATTTGACAACTCCTTATGCGCGGAACCACTCCCTTGTTACCAATTTTATAGCCCGTCCGTATGCCGAAGCCGCCGATCTGTATATTGAGGCGTCGCCTTTAACCTATCTGCATGCGGGAATTCCCCCCACGCTAATTTTTCACGGTACTGCCGATACCTTGGTGCCGGTCACTGAGTCCGACATTCTCGAAGAGCGGCTCATAGAACTGGGGGTGCCAGTGGTGTACCACAGGCTTCCATTGTGGCCACATACCATGGATCTGGCAGTACGGGTTAATCGGTTTTTTCAGCTCAAAATGTCTGACTTCTTCGACGAATACCTTTAAAATTTAAGGTCGATCGGCTGCCGGTGCTGATTCAATTAATTTGAGTGCTTCTGTAATGTATATTTCGCCTGTCATCTCTCCCAGTGCAGTTCGGGAGATGTAATCGTAGCGTTGGAAGCTCCCGAAATCCTCTTTCGTTATGATGTACCCGAACGAGTCGTTGACCAGTCCAAACAGCATCGGCTGAGATGTATTCTGTTTTCTTTTCAGGTAGTAACCAATGTTGGGCATAGCTTCTCCCGGAGCGGTAATAATCTGGGCCTGTCCAATATTGATTAGGTTTAACCGGGCCGGTGCTACCGTGTAGTTTTTGGTGCCGGGTGATTTTGAAAGAATAGGGGACCGCTTCAGTGCTTCGCGCATATAATCTGAATCAATCGGAAATTCAACCAACTTAGAGGCACTGTAAAGGGTTGGAAGCATCTGAAGTGGGGCTGGTTCTATAATCCGCAGGGCCTCGTCGGCCAAAAGGGTTCCAATACGGACACACTCTTCCCAGCTGTTTGCTTCTCCGCCCGCAGGCATACGGTTGTCGGCTGTAATCATACCACCCAAGGCTCCATTTACGAAGATCGCCATACCTCCGGTTTTCTCCTCGATTCGGTCGTAGAGCGGACCGCAAAGATCGGGGCTTAGAAGGCGTCTTTTTGTTCCAAGGATTTCGGGATGAATGGCGTAGTTAACCAGTGTGAAAATAGGATTTGACTCATTATCCTTTGCGGGAAAGGCCTGAATCACGCCACAGCGAGGGTCGTAAAGAATATCGGCATAGTAGTTATACGCTATTTTGCCCTTGGCCTCTCCAACCGCCGATCTCAGATTGGCGGGTTGAAGGTTGGAATAGGCTTCGTTAACAGCCTCTGCGATCATTTCGGCGCACCACTGCAGATAGTTTAGATCGGCAGCCAGCTTGCCATCGCGATCGGCAAAACCATAGGCATCGGGCGCGCTGTGGGTGTGGGTTGCTGCAATCAGAATATTCTCAGGAGCAATGTTGGCAATCAGTTTGCGGGAAACATCGCCTAATGGCGCAGGCCAACCCAGGTTGTCGACACTTACAATGGCCACAGTGGTTTCTCCTTGCTGCAGCACAATGGCTCTGGCGAAGAGCTCACCTGCTTTGGCCACAGGGGTTTCGGGGTAACCCATTCCCCCCGAGATGGGTAGAAGTGATTGGGGCGTAATAATTCTAAGCGCAGCCCCTGCTTTAAAAGTTTGTGCTGCTAATTGGAATGATAAAAGCAGAAAGAGGCTTACAATTGCTGAAAATTGTATGGTTTTGTTCATTGGATTCAGGTTTGCGATAAATATCACGTTAGATCTTATGCCGACCGTTGATGTTTGGTGTTATGGCGATAGGTTGCCCAGCGATTCTACCTTAGAATTTTTAAATTTTACTAATACAGATAGATAGGATTGGAGTAAACCCATGGGGTAGTTTTGCCTGTGGCATTTACATGGACCTCCATACGCCAAACACCTGGTGAAAGTGAACCCTGATAGGTGTATTCGTATACTCCGGCATCTGATCTTCCAACCTCGTTTCCGTTGTGGATAATCCTGAATTCGCCTGGCAGCGGAGCGATGGCCTGTAGTTGATTTATTTCGGTGGTGCGAATCGAATCGCCCATAATTGCGGCAATTGTTCCATCGTAGTGGCCGGCATGGTACATAAACCCTCTGGCATCGCCTAGGCTTTTAAAGGCGGTGTAGAGGTGTCCTTTGTTGAAACCGTCGACTATAGACGGAACAGAGAGGGTATCGGTGAATAGATAGTTGGATAGGTAATGGAATCCGGTTTCGTAGGTGTCAATCATCAGTTTAAAGACCCAGCCGCTGGCATCTGGTTCACTAAACAACCATCTGTTTTTCCATGAAACGGCTACTGTGTCGATGGGTTTGGCATTTGGGCCCAGCCATTCAATGCGTCCGTCGGCAAGCTTTCGGGCCCTGAAGTTCTGATTTTCGTGGGTGTCGATTGCACCTACCCCAACAACCTTTCTTTTTTGGTTGATCCCATCCCATAGTTTAAGTATGTTGGTTTGTTCATCGAATATTTCGCGGTAAGCCCATCTTCTGAATTTGTTGCCGTTGATCAGAAAATTGGCAATAATAGGCCGGTAGGATTCATCTTTAGTGTCGGTGTGAAAGTTGTAAATTTCCATTCCCTGATACCATGGATTGTCCCAGCTATGCGGCTCTTCTGTATGAGAGTATATTACAAGTCCGCCATTTTCAACCACATACTTTACAATTGAATCGGCCTCCATTTGCCAATTCAATGTATCGGATCTGAGGGGCCAAACATTGAGCCCTTTTCTTTCGCTGCCGGGTTCAATAAGCACGCCATCATAATATCCCTGATATCCTCTCGGAAAATGATCGGAAGCTCCTCTTGGGTGATCCGATAGAAAAAGGAAATCAACATTGTGCTTTTTGGCTGCCGGGATAATATCGGCTAACAGTGCTTCGCTGTCGTGCGACCAGTAACTATGCAAGTGGAAATGACCTTCGTAGAGGTTTTTACCTTCGTAACCTGGGGTTTCTTTTCGTAGCTTTTGAAATTCTGCCACCTTTTTATCGAGTGCAGGATAGGTTACCCATCTTTTCCAAAGAGGAGGCGATAGCAGCCAAATCAACAATATGAGAACAATGGCGAGCAGCGATAGCAGGAAGTATTGAATTGTTTTTAACATAGTTGGGGGATTAATCAATTTGAGTGATTGTGCGACCCATATCGTAGATCAGATGCATGGTGTAATCGCCCATGGTAGGTCCAAACCATCCCATAGTTTTCGGTTCGTAACCGTCAATGAAGTAGTATTTTCCGGGAATAACATAACCCACATAGGTTCCATTAAATCCAGTAACCGTGGCATGGAAACCTTCGGCTGCGAGGTTGTTTTTGATTTCTCTGCCGAATTCACCACTAAAGTCGGCAGGGGTGGTAATCCAAATCAGATCGTTAAAACGAATGGCCTGCAGGTAAACGTTCATGGGGAAGGGCATCATTTTTCGGCTTACCATACTCGAAAGACCTATATGGGGAGTGATTCTGATCTTGTAATCGGGCATATCCATTTTTAAGGATACACTGGCAATTTTCGGGGTATGGCACAATTTGGTCATTGGATAGTATTTCAATAAGCTATCGGCCAGCGATTCTCCAATATATTGTGCTCGTTCAAAGCCATGGCCTTCGCCAACTGGACTCTGACTTCCCATAGATCCTGCGAAAAAGAGGGCCATGGCACCGGTTTGCTGCTCAGTTTTCCGCTCCCAGTATCCGGCATAATCGCCGCTGATTTCAAGATTGTCGGCTCCGAGCACTGTGGTATGTGCCGAAAAAACGCCCATAACTGCTTCCCGTCCCGAGGCTTGTCTGAAGCGTATAAAGTCGAAATCGTTGTTGGTGACACCCAGCTTCCCTACCAGGCGGTTTCTGGTAAAATTTCCTGCTTCAAAAGTGCCGTATCCCATTGCGGCCGGCTGCAGGTCGTTTATGGCCAGCACAATCGCCGAGGTTATTTGCTGTGTAAGCCATTCTACCAGTTTTGGTTCAAAGGTGCCAGCAAACTGACCTCCGATTAAACCGGGTCCCCACCCGCCTATGCTTGAATGCGTGTGGGTGGCCGAAAAGAAGATTTGCTCTCTTGTAAGCCCATAGTTGGGCAACTCTTTTTCTACCAAATCGATGACGTTGGGTGGCATTATCAAGATGCCGCCGGTAACCCCCACAATAAGGTTGCTGCCGCTTTTGATGGCTATTGCTTTTACGAAAACCGAATCGTGTATGCCTGTGGCCGCTTTTCCTTTTCTGGCACCATAACCGGCCAGCGGTACATTTTCGATGTAATCCGGTTGGTTGGGATGGGTAAAATTTGGCGTCAGGCTAAGTTTTGAAAAGCCAGCCTGCAGGGAGTCGCTAGTAGACACTATTTTTTCCTTGTTCTCATCCAGCCTTTGTAAACTTTCAGTGAAATAGTGGCTTTCAAAGTAGGGGGTATGGTTGTTGGAAGATGTTAGAAACGCAGCGATCACAATAAGAACGGCTGTGGTTATTCCGGTAATTTTTAAAAGTTTTTTCATGGTTATTCATTAATTCCCAGGTAAAGCTTTTTGGAATCGCTCAGATAAACACGTGTAGTTTCGGTGTATTCATGTCCCATTGGTGCCTGATACAGCAGCTCAACATAGAAGGCCATAAATCCTGAATTTGGATAGTTGAGTTCGACTGTTGCCGATGGTTTTCCAGCAATCTGCAATGATTCGGATACCCATTTCTTATCGCGAAACTCCCGGTCGGGAGAATGGCTGGAGAAAATCCGGACATCCAAAAGTTTATCGGCCGAAGTTTGTAGGTGCAGCTTTATTTTGCCTCCCATTTCTACCGGTGTATAGTCAAATTTTGGATAGGGTGAGTTGGTGATTGTAGTGGCAAAGAATGCACTCAGGGTATTTAATGCCTGCATTTTATCGCCCAACCCATGACCTGCATTGGCGATGTAACAAAGATGGTTGTTGCCCGGAATCTGATCGATGTAGTTCTTCACCGCATCTACCGGCCAGTATTCATCGTTGGTTCCCATAATCAGCATCTTGGGCATGGTGAGTTTGTCGCGATAGGAGAATGGATCTACCATGGTTACGAGGGTTTGACCACTTTCGGTCTCCATCTGCTGAGCAATGCCTAGGTCAACATAGTCCTGAATCTGTATACTGTAGTCGCCCCAATTGGTTCGGTGGTATTCGATGCTTACCGGCATATTAAGCACATCGATTACCATGGGGGCAATGGCTTTCACCCGTTTGTCTGAGGCTCCAGTGAGCCAAGTTGTCCAACCTCTCTTAGATCCTCCCGATACCACGAACTCGTTGATGGGGGATTGCAGCTCCTTTTGGGCAAATAGTTGAATTACATCCATAGCTCTGATGGCACTTTTGGTCATTGGGAAAAGCAGGGGCCAAGTGTAATCGCCATCGTTTAAAAAGCTGTGGTAGGTGAAAGAGATGAGTTCATCTTCGGTTTTGTCGCCGTACAATGGCTGGTTGGGTACCTGATAAACCACCGAAGTAATGGCCTGGTTCTTTTTGGCCATTTGCGCGAAGGCAACAACCAGTTCATCATCCATTTGATGGAGTCTTGGTTCGCCCTCCGATATACCCCCGCCAGTTATGAAAAGCAGTGCATCGGCAAACGAAAGATTGTCGGGAACATTGATAAAAAGCTCATGTCGCCAGGTGATTTCTCTCCATTTTTGAGACGTAAAGATCACCTGGTAAATGGTAACACCATCCAACTGCAGACTGTTGTTTAATTTCCAGTCGAAGGTTTGATCGTTGTTGTGCAGGTAGTTGTTCAAAGCGGTTTCCGGGGTTGTAACAATATTTTGCGATGACGTGCCGAGTGATACAATAAACAGCAGTATAAAAAGAAATTTTCGCATTGGCATAACAGATTTTAATTTATTTTTTCGGCAGGGAGTAATCATCGGAAGTTGTTTCTTGCCGTTGAATACAACAGCCCGGCTAACGCTTAAACATAAGTTTGTCCTAAAAGTTTTTGAGGCTTTTAGGACAAACTATGAGCAATCAAGCGTTTCTCACCATGTTTAGTAAGGCTTGTTTGTACCTTGCAACAGCCATGTTTTCGACCATGCACTGTTGTTGGTCATGTCGGTTCCTTTAAAGCCAGTGGCTTCAAGTTTGGAAATGGCAGCCTGGGCGTTGACCGTGTTTTTGGATATCTCGTCGATAAAGTGGTAATAAAACCTAATAGGAAGCGCCGCTCTTTTTGCCGATTCACCGGTTTGCAATACAGGTAAGCCCGTTCTGCGGTAGTCAAACCACGACTCAGTAGCGGACGTCCAGCTGGCGATCCATTTTTGGGTTATTATGCTTTCCAGTCCTGTGTAAGGAGCTCTGGTTACATAAGCAGCCGCTCCACTAACGCCCCAATAGGTGAAGGATTCCTGAATGGCGCTCGCATAGTGCGATGCCGGAGTTCCGGAAGCCCATCCATAAAGGGCAGCTTCGGCCAAAAGGAAGTGTACTTCTGCAGCCGAATGTAACCTCATTCTCAGGAGAGACCCACTGCTCTGACGGTATATGCTGTTCAGCTGCGATGCATGTGGATTGAATACCCCTTGATCGAGGTTGGGGTTTAGATTGTATTGAGAAGCAGCAAACACTGAAGGAGGAATACCAACATAGTTGGGGTCATAATCTACCCCAACACCCCAGGCAGTTTCGTAGGCGGTAACTATGTCCTGCGAGACTTCGCGAACCCCGTTCACAATCCTGCTAACATTGGTGCCTGAAACCAGCACAAGAGGAGTGGTTACTTTGTTGGCCCAGACGGCAATACGTGGGTCATTAAAATCTTGCATTTTATCGACCAGTGTGGCACACATTTTCACCCGCATATAGTTGCTACTGGGGTCTGGATTGAATGCCTCAGTAGTTGGCCATGAATCATTGGGAGAACTGCCCACGTAAGCCACGGTGGCATCATCGGCTGCTGCCGAAATGAGGGGATACTTGGCAGGGTCGCCAGTTATTTTCTTAATTCCCTGTTCGGCAAAACTACGCTCTTTTTCCGACAGACGCATATAGTAGCGCAATGCCAGCGAGTTCGCAAATTTACGCCATTTGGCAGGGTCTCCTCTGTAGAGGACATCTTGTGTGTTGCTGATGTTTCGGTAGACTTCGCGGTTTTTCGAAAGCAGGGTATTTGCCTCTTCAAGGTCGGTCAAAATACCGTAGTAGATATCTTTTTGCGGATCGAATTGGGGTTTGAAAAAGTCGGCACCCGATTCAGCTTTAAGCGCATCGGCGTATGGGGCGTCGCCCCACAAGTCGGCAATAAGTCCGAAGGTGTAGGCTCTTAATACAAGAGCTACTCCCTGATGGAATTCGAATTCGCCGGCAACTGCTTTTTTATAAAACTCTTCGTTGTTGCGGAGAATTCCGTAATAAACAGACCAGTTATGGCTGTTGTCGGTCCAGTCGTAGTCGTTGTGTCCACCCGACCATCCATCTTTTTGGGTATGCTGCATAACTCCGGCGATGTCGCCAAAGCCCATATTGGTAACGTTCTGGCCCAACGTTGTAATGATGGTGGGCAAAAGCAGGTTCAGGTCTGCAACGGCTGGATCTACCCCGTTGGGGTTGATGTTAAGTTCATCCAAATCCTTGCAGGATATAACCATTGTAAACAACAAGGTTAGCGCTATTACGAAACTATTTTTCAATCTATACATGGTTATATTTTTTTAGAAAGTAAAACCTAATTTAAAACCAACAGGCACCACCCATGGATCGACGTTGTATCGTTCAACACCCTGGAAGAAACGACCACCCGAGGGCTGATATGCTTTCTCGGGATCCACCCTAAGCGGAGAGTCTTTGGTCCATAGCATAATGTTACGGCTGTATATAGAGAAGTTCACATCTTCCAGTCCGAACTTGGAGGAGATTCTCGTCGGAACATTATAGTTGAGCGAAACCTCACGCAGTTTGATGTAGTCGGCATCGAACATGTTGGCTTCACCAATATCCCATGGGTAGCTAACTACGTAGGGAAGGAAAACAGTGCCTGGGTTACCAAGGTTTTCACCCTGCAGAACAAATTTTCCACTGGCATCGTGGAATCCGAAAACACCAGGGGCAAAGGTTCCATCATAAACTGTGAAACCACTGAAGGATTCAGGAAATCCGCCATAATCGGGGGTTGGTCCACCCACTGGGTAGAGTTTATTGGCCAGCAGAAGGGTTTCAGCATTGGCAACTACCCAATCGCGCAGGGCTTGACTTGGCTGGCCACCTAGGTCACCTGGATGTACCAGTCGGTCGAGCCAGGTTTGTGTCATTACCGATTCAGAGAGGTAACGATAGGTTTGGGAAACGTATTGTCCGCCCGAACGCCAGTCGAAGGTCATGTTGATTGTGAAATTTTTGTACGACAGATTGGTTTGCATCCCCATAATGAAATCGGGGTTGTAGTTGCCTACCAGTGAGTAATCTACTTCACCTCTCCACTCTGCATCGAGTCCGGTACCCAAAATGGGGTAGCCAAAATAGGGAGAGGTGGTGTCCTTAACGCGCGAAATTTTGCGGGAGTATAAGTTGCCCACGCGGCCATCGCGACCAAGTTCTTCGTTTTTCACATAACCAATATTTCTTACCCTGGCCTGGTCCCAGAAGGTTACAAATTCAACACCTTCGGTGAGTTCCAAAATACGGGTATCGTTTTGGGTGAAATTCACGTTGATGTCCCAGTTCCAGTCGCGGGTTTTAACTGGGGTAACTCCAATAAGAAATTCCCAGCCTTTGCTTTGGAGCAACCCTGCGTTGATCTGCACACCTGAAAATCCAGACGAAGCAGCGAGGGGCACTCCAAGTATCTGATTGCGATTATCGACAGCATAGTAGGTCCCATCGAAGCGAAGACGGTTGCCAAACAAACGGATGTCGGTACCAAATTCGAGCGAAGTTGCCTCTTCGGGCAGCAGATTGGGACTCAACAAACTTCCGGGTTTGCTGAGTCTGATGGCATCGCCCCACTGACCGGCATCTCCGTAAGTTGCAAAGAGTTGATACGGCGTGGTGTCGTTACCTACCTGGGCATATCCTCCTCTAAGTTTGAACATATTTACATTGCTACCCAGATCGATCATCCGGTCGATCATAAGGCTGAGTGAGGCACTGGGGTAGAAGTAGCTGCGGTTTTCGGCGGGTAGGGTGCTCGACCAGTCGTTACGGGCAGTAAGGTCAATGTAAGCCAAGTCTTTCCAGCCTACGTTGGCCATTGCATACACACTGTTGATGCCTTTCTGGTTCCTTGAATTGCTGTAATTAAGGGAACTTGCACGAATATTCTGAACGGTGTAGACATTGGGAACCACAAGACCCGATCCGGGTTTGGAGGCATTGGAGATGTTAGAGGCTTTTGAATACAGAGTATTTCCTCCCACCGAAACCGATACCGAGAAATCGTTGAAGCTATTGGCATACGTCGCAAGGGCATCGAGGTTGCGTTCCATTCCATTGCTGCTTACAATTCCGTAGGCACCGTTGTTGGGTTCCTGGGAATAGCCGGGAGCAATTTTGGTTTCGCGCACTTCATCCGTTTTGTTCAGAGTGTAACGGCCCATAATATTAATCTGGGGAGTAATTTCCCAGTTGGCAACCATATTCCCAAATACGCGGTAGCGATTAAAGCTGTTGTTGACCTCGTAGGCTAGGAACCAGGGATTTTCATGGTTTCCGGAAACCCGCTGAACGTTAGAGCCGACGCCATAATCCTGCAGACGCATGATGTCGATGTTTACTGGATTTGAATATGCCCACTGCATGGGGTTGGTACCCCGGTCTCCAGAAGGCCGGTTGTTCGACCAGGTATTCGCGAAGTTAACGTCGGTGCTGATGGTGAAATTGCTGCGGACTTTTGAAGTAGCCGCCAATGAAAGCCCGTTTCGGTTAAGGTCTGAGTTGGGGACCAGTCCGGTGTGGGTCATATTGGTTACCCCAAGCCGATAGTTCATGGTATTGTTGCTGCTCGAAATCGATACACCGTTGGTGGTAGTGAGGGCAAAGTCGTTCACGAAGTTGTTCAGGTTGTTGGGGTAAGAAACCACCTCTGTTGGGATAGGAACGCCGTTGGCATCGAGTTCGGCGCCCCACTGCACGGCCCAATAACCTTTGTCGGTCTGAGGTCCAGATCCGGTACCGTCGCCGGCACTAATGGGAGGAAGGATTCCGCGCCCGATATCTTCAGGCCTGAAGGAGAAGAAACCGGATGAAAAGTTTTTTTGTACGTCCAGAAAGTGAGATGGCACATCAAATACGGTATTGGTGGTAACCGATACCTTCATGCCTTGCTGTTCTCTGCCTTTTTTGGTGGTTATCAGAACCACACCGTTTCCAGCGCGGGTTCCATAAAGGGCTGCGGCACTTGGGCCTTTCAGGATGGAAACACTTTCAATGCTTTCTGGGTCGAGGTCGGCGATTGCGTTTCCGAAGTCAACGTTGTTGCCTGCTCCGAATCCACCCACATTGTGCACAGTGTTCGACATGGGAACTCCGTCTACCACAAAAAGCGGCTGATTGTCGGAGCTCATAGAGGTGGCTCCTCGGATAATCATACTTACGGATGAACCGGTACCTCCAGTGGAGTTGATGGTTACGCCCGATACCTTTCCGGCCATCGAGTTGAGCACATTCTCCTGTACCACCCTTGTTAGGTCGCTCCCATCTACCCGGCCAACTGAGTAGCCAAGTGAGCGTTCTTCTCGGCGGATACCCAATGCGGTAACGATAACCTCATCGATCGACTCGATGCTTTCGGTAAGGGTTATATTGATGGTATTTCTGCCCGCCACTTGAATCTCTTGTGGCTGAAATCCTACAAATGAAAAAACCAGAGTCGCATCTGATGGCACTGAAAGTGCGTACCGTCCGTCGAGATTGGTTACGGTACCAGTGGTAGTGCCTTTAATTACGATGCTAACGCCCGGGAGGGTGAGTCCGCCATCGGCAGAAGTAACCATGCCGGAAACGGTAACGGGTTGTGGCTGTGCCATAGCCTTATCGGAGGCCGAGGCACTTGAATAGACGCCACTGAAGATTACCAGAAACATGATGCCCAAAAGCTGAAGCAAGGTTTGCCTGGTGCTGTTTAATGTATTCAGTTTGAATTTCATTCGAATCTCTTTTTAAATTTTTGGTTTGTATCCAATCAGATTGCAATGGGCTTCTTGAATCGGATACATGAATAACTCACTGGCTTACTTAACGGCATCAAAACTGAGAATCAGCGCGTGTGTGTTCACTCCTATAGCCGCCTGACTGGCAGCCATAAACATAACAAGCTGCATTTTATTGTCGGAGATGCTTCTGAGAATAACCGTTGACTGAAAGTCTCTAAATCCTACAAAAGCGCCGGTACTGAATTTTAATGTGCTGACGTTGTTGAAGGTTAACTGGCCGCCGGCACCATACACCGAAGCAGTTGTGAGGTTTTCACTGGCAGTATAGGTGAAAGTGGAATTGGTGGGCGGGGTATATTTGGCTATAGAAAGACCAAAGCTGGCTCCCCGGCTGTTGATGACATCCTTGCCCCCACTCAGCACCATCTGGTAGAGAATTCCGCCAAATACGGCCCCATCCTCTTTTAAATCCATAGAATAGCCGCCATCGGCCCGAAAAGTGTATTCATCCTTATAAATATCACCCATTCCAAATTGCAAGTCAAAGATTCCTGCGCCTAAAGGCCTTGGAGTGCCTCTTACCGTTGTGAAAGTGGCATCGGCATTTGCAAGATAGTCACCTCCACTTGGATGGTCGGCTGTCAACCTCCATTTTTTTCCGCTATACCCAGGGGCATTGGGGTCGCCTGTAAGGTAAGCATAGGGTGTGAGGTCGATGGCGAGATTGACCGACTTCGTTACTTTATCTCCGTTGGGGTCGGTTGCGGTAAGAACTGCCTTGTAATATCCGCCAACGGGGTAAACATACACCGGGTTTTTGTCACTGCTTTTGACGCCATCCCCGAAATCCCACTCCCAAGTTACGGCACTGTGGGTTAGTGCTTGAAAAGCAACCTGTCTTCCTTTGACGCTGTAGAAAATCTCAGCGGACAATGGCCATTCAGGTCTGACGGGATCCTTTGAGCACGATGAAACCAATAGGGCCACCGTTATCAAGAAGGTCAAGGTTCGAAATAATTTGTTCATCTTTTAGTGATTTTGTTTGTATGTAGTTAATCTATTTTGTTCAATTACAGCTTATTGAATCGCACCATGCGCATTAAGGTGTTAAGGATAAATTTATGCTTTACTATTTTGTATAAAATAAGTGCAATAGCTTGAATTGAAATTGTGGAATTTTGATAAAAACGTATTGATTTTTAACAAATTTTAATAAAGATTGGTGTTTAGGCAAATGTATACGTTCGTTTAGGAAGAGGGTTGCCAAAAAGAGAATGTTTCGTTTTTAAGGGTCTTACAAACTGCAATATAATACCATCTTATACAAGAAACAAGTGGACTCCTGTCGTGCAATTTTTAATATGTAAAAGGTCCAAGCAATTCAAACCTATTGCCAAGTCAGTGAAAATCGCCAGTAGCATGGGCTGCTCATTTAAACGTTCAAGCGAATGTCTCTTGGGTTAATAATATTTTAACACAAACCTGTAGAATATTAACAATTAAGCAATGAAATATTAACCATTTGGATAAAATATGGAAAAATGATATTGCTTTTCTGTTAAAATTCAATGTAAGAATAAGAATATTCCATAAGTTTTAACTTATTAAATTCGAGAATTTTGGTGTAATCAATTCGAAACTAATACGCATATATTTTTGAGTTACTCAATTAAATCTATCTCTATGAAAAGATCATTCATGAAACTCTTTGTATTGGGCCTAATGGTACTCTTTGCCGGGTACAGTTATGCTCAGGTACGCGTGAGTGGTGTGGTTTCCAGCAATACGGGTGAACTTCTTCCGGGGGTTACCATTGTTGTGGAAGGCACAACACAGGGTGTTACCACCAATATTGATGGTCAATATGCCATCAGTGTTCCCTCTGCAACCGCAGTTCTCTCTTTCTCTTTTGTAGGTATGGAAACCCAATCTGTTTTGGTGGGCAACCGTACCCTAGTCAATGTAGTACTTGCTCCATCATCCATTGGCGTGGATGAGGTCGTGGTTACCGCTCTGGGTATTCGTCGCGAGAAGAAGGCTTTGGGCTATTCGGTAGCCGAAGTTCGGGGCGAAGACATCCAAAGGGTTCCCCAAGGCAACGTAATGTCGGCCCTTTCCGGTAAGGTAGCTGGTGTAACCATCAGCCAGACCAGTGGGCCGGGTTCATCTGTGAGTATGATTGTCAGGGGTGCTACTTCGCTCACCAGCGACAACCAACCGCTATTTGTAATAGACGGTGTGCCGGTGGCCAACTCCCTTAACAATACCCGCAGTATGGGCGACCGCAACGAGGTCGACTATGGTAACGCTATTTCCGACCTTAATCCAGATGATATTGAAAGTGTTTCGGTACTTAAAGGTCCCAGTGCTGCAGCCCTCTATGGCTCACGCGCAGGAAACGGTGTGGTTTTGATTACCACCAAGTCTGGAAAACGCAGCCTTGGTATGGGTGTAAGTTTCTCCACATCCAACGATTTTGAGACACCGGTTAATATGCTCAATTTCCACTACCGTTTTGCTGCGGGTCAGCGCAACAATGCTGTAAACGAAAATTCTGGCTATTGGGGAGGCCCGGAGCTCGATGTGGGCATTAAGGCTCCACAGTGGAACAGTCCGCTCGATGCAAATGGAATTAAAATTCCCACCGAGCTGAAGTCTTATCCCGACAATATGAAGAACTTCCTGCAGACTGGGTTTACTTCTACGAACAACCTTGCAATTTCAGGAGCTTCCGACAAGGTTGATTACCGTTTCTCCATCAACAATATGACCAACCAAGGGATGATCCCTAATTCGGACATTATGCGAAACGGCATATCTACTGCTACTGTCTATAAGCTAACCAAAGACTTGCGTCTTAGCACCAATCTAAACTGGGCCCGTACCAATTCGAACGACCGTCCGGCTACTGCCAACCGGGGTGCCAATCCATTGGAAGCTGTTTATCACTGGCCGCACGTCGATATCAACGAATTGCGCGACTATTGGGTATTGGAAGGCATACAGCAGCGCCGTCCTGGTACCAGCGGTGATAACCCATGGTTTCTGGCGTATGAGTTGACCAACGCGTTTGAGCGCAACCGTGTGTATGGTAACCTCAAAATGGACTGGGATATTCTTCCTGGACTTACCGCATTTGGTCGAATTTCGCACGACTATTTTGTTGAAAATAGGGAAACTAAAATCCCGTACGACTATTCCCGCGACAACCGTGGTAACTACATACTGCAGGATCTTTCCCGCAAGGAGACAAACGCCGATGTCCTGATGACCTACTTTACGCAGATCAGCGATTTTTCGGTTAGTGTTTCCGGTGGTGGCAATTACATGACTTCTTCCTATGCCGATAAGTTCATGGGAGGTGCCCGTCTGGCCGGTCTTACTGTTCCTGGGGTGTTCCGAATTTCAAATATTCCTAGTACCGGCTTAATCTATACCAATTCGAGCAATGCCAAATCGATTTACAGTGTATATGGTATGGCTTCGATTGGTTTCAAAGATCAGCTATATGTCGATGTTACGGCTCGAAATGATTGGTCAAGTACCCTTCCGGCCGATAACCGTTCCTATTTTTATCCATCGGCTTCTATTAGCTGGCTTGCCAACAATACCTTTAACCTACCCTCATCGGTGTCGCTCTTAAAATTCAGAGGCGGTCATGCTATGGTGGGCAACGATGCCAATCCTTATCAACTCAATCAAACTTTGGGTACCGGCTCATGGGGATCGCTTATCTCACTCAATGTTCCTTCCACCCTTCTCAACCCTCAGCTTAAGCCCGAAATTGCCACCTCTTCAGAAGGAGGGATTGATCTGAATCTCTTCTCGAATCGTCTCCGTTTTGAGGGTACCTACTATTATGTAGAAAATCAAAACCAGATACTGAGCGTTAACACTCCGGTTTCATCAGGTTACACCAGTAAGTTGATCAACGCAGGATTGTTGGCCAGCAAGGGATGGGAGTTGGGATTGAGCGGATCGCCCATTAAAAATGAAGGAGGATTTAACCTCGACATGGGAGTGAATTTTACCCGCAACCGGACCGTCATTAAAGAACTTGCCGATGGCGTTGACTTCTTCCAATTGTGGGACGACAACAACGGGGGTGCCTTTACCTACGTGGGAGAAGAACTTGGGAATATTTACAGCCGTGGATATGCCTTTGTAGACGATCCCAACTCTCCCTACCATTTATGGCCCATCCTGAGCGCAACTGGATCGTGGATTCCTGTAAACGACCGCGAAGCACGCGTAAAAGTGGGTAATTTTAATCCCCGCTTCTTGATGGGTGGTTTCCTTACCATGAACTATAAAAAATTCACTGTTGCAGCTACCTTCGACTGGAGGTATGGCGGACAATTCCAATCGTACACGTATCGTTACGGAGAATCCGACTGGAAATCGGGTCGTCAGTTCGACAAACTGGTTCCCGGAGGAGATATGACTACCGAGGCTATTATTGCCCTTCTAAAGTCTGATCCTTCCAAATACATCATTCCACAAAATGGATGGTATCCAAGAGTGGGTGGCTACAGCGCCAGCTCAGGAGGAATGCCCCACGACTCAAACGGCGACGGTGTGATGGAGTACGACGGAGCTTTCATTCCTGGAGTTATTCGCCTTCCTAATGGTACCTATCGCGAACACCTAGGTGGTCCCGGAACCGTTATTCGTCCGGTTACCAGCCAGTATCCATGGAGCTACAACCAGCAGATTACGTTTGATGCCGACTTTTTAAAATTACGCGAAATTTCGCTATCTTACAGATTGCCTCAAATCAAGGGAATTCAAAATGCGAATTTCTCAGTATACAGCCGCAACATCATCCTTTGGACTGCCGCTAAAATTGGTGTCGATCCCGAACGTGCGTTCCAGAACGTAGGCAGCTCCTTCAGACAAGGTATTGAATTGCAGAACGTAATGCCTTGGACAGTTCCTGTTGGTTTTAAACTAGACTTTAACTTCTAATTTTAAACATTGATGACAATGAAAAGAAATAGTCTTATTGCAAAAATGTTGTTTGTTCTGTCGTTGATGTTTGCCGTATCCTGCAGCGATCATCTCGACGAAATGAACGTCAACCCTAACGGTATAGACCCGGCAACGGCCAATCCAAACCTGCTTCTACCTACGGTTATGACCAATACTGCTTTGTCCTACCTCAATATGGGATATGGCGATTTGGCCGGAGTCGTGCAACACACCCAAAAAGATGGTTGGTACACTGGTCATAACCATTATGACTGGGGTCCAAACGATTGGACCGGTTGGTTCAATATATTGAGAAACAACGACCTGCTCCTGAAGCGTGCCCAAGACCTCAAGTATCCTTTCCATGAAGGGATTGCCCTTACCATGCGTGCATTTGTTTTTGGTGTTGTCACCGACTTGTGGGGTGATGCTCCCTATACTCAAGCGCTCAAGGGAAATCAGTCGACTGAGTTCCTGCAACCAGCATACGACAACCAAGAGGTTATATACCGTGGAATTATTGAAGATCTGAAAGCTGCTTCGGCACTTTTTGCGCAGCGCAATACTGCAGGAATGGTCAACAACTACGATGTCTTCTACAATGGCAATATCGACAACTGGAACAAATTCGCCAACTCGCTGATGCTACGCTACTATATGCGTGTTTCGGCCAAATTGCCCGAATTTGCAAAATCTGGAATCGAAAGTGTTTACAACAGCGGTGTATTTATAAAGGTGGCTTCTGAAGATGCCGGTATGAATATGCTGGGTGGAAATGCAAGCAACGCTTGGCCGGCTGCTGTTGCCTTCGATGGTGAGCAGTCGAACTTCCGTCGGATTAAGCCAGGTAAACCCTTCATTGACATGCTGAAACAGCTCAACGATCCCCGTCTTCCGGTTTGGTTTGCCTCTGTACATGTTCAATGGGTGGCCGATGCTACATTGAGTGTGCCCTATGAAAATGAGATTCGCCGTAACGGTGTGATTATGCCCGGGGTAAGGAATCAACTTGATGTATGGTTCCTGGCAGAAAAGGCAAAAGGGTTTAAATTTACCCGTCACTACAACCCTGACCTTATCCCTTCAACCCTGATCATCGACAACAGCGAATATGTTGGTGTTCCTCCCGGAATGGATCAACCCGATCAATTCAACCTTAATCCTACTCCTGGACAGACAGTTGAAAATCAGCATGTGTCGCAATTGTCGAACACCTTCCGTGGTTCCAGTGGTCCGCTGTTGCGTGCACGCATGATATCGGCTTCTGAAGTGTCGTTTATCCTCGCCGAAGCTGCCCGTAAAGGTTACAGCGTTGGCTCGGCCCAGACCCACTACAACAATGGCATTAAAAACTCGCTCGATACTTGGGGTGTGGGGGCTCAGTATGCTACCTATATAGCCCGGCCGGGTGTAGCTTTCAACAATACCGATGCACAAATTCTAACTCAGAAATGGCTTGCAAGTTGGGTAAACGCCACCGAGGCGTGGTTTGACTACCGCAGAACGGGACTTCCATCCCTGGCTGCCGGCCCGGCGTCTCCCCAGCCTGTTCTCCCTGTTCGTTTTATCTATGGTAATAATGAACTTAACTTTAACAGCAGCAGTGCTGAAGCAGCCATTCAGCAAATTGAAGCAACAAACTATTCTGCGCTCAGAGGTAAAAACAGCCAATGGGCGAAACCCTGGATTATACAAGGCACGGGCAAGCCGTGGTGATTTTTAGTTATCCATAGAACCATAGAGGGCAGTGTAATACTGTCCTCTATGCTTATTTTTCCAAACTTACCCTTGGGGTAGAGCAGAC
>CAYGIQ010000006.1:0-37606 GCA_964349885.1 uncultured Prolixibacteraceae bacterium
ACACAGGGCATAATCGATACTACTATCAAGTTTTCGCGCTTAACACCCAATTTGTCGGCAAAATAGGTCTTGGCAATGGCACCGAACATTTGTTGGGGAGAGCGAGCGGTGGAAGGGATATCTTTGAGATCGGGAAACTGATGTTCAAAGAATTTCACCCAAGCCGGACAACATGAGGTTAGTATCGGAAGCTTCACTGTTGCATCGCCATCGATATGACGCTGGAGCCGGTTCAATATTTCGGCACCCTCTTCCATAATGGTTAAGTCGGCAGCAAAATCGGTGTCGAATACATAATCGAATCCCAGTCTTCGGAGCGAAGCAACCATTTTTCCTGTAACCAGCGTACCTGCTTCCATTCCAAATTCTTCGCCCAAAGCAGCCCTAACGGCAGGAGCCGTCTGCACCACCACTGTTTTTTCAGGATCGTAAAGGGCTCTGACCACTGCTGCAGTATTGTCGACCTCGGTTAGAGCACCCGTAGGACAAACCGCAACACACTGTCCGCAATAGGTGCAGGTCGAATGGTCGAGGTTCATCTCAAAAGCGGGCGCCACTACGGCCTGAAAGCCACGGTTGATGGCTGACAATACGCCTACGGTTTGCACTTCGTTGCACATCATTTCGCACCTGCGGCACATGATGCACTTATCAATTTCGCGGATGATGGCTGGTGAGGTATCCGCACGGTAGGTTGATTGTTCTCCTTTATAGTGAATTTCGCGAATTCCGAGCCGGTGGGCCATATCCTGAAGATCGCAGTTTCCCGATTTGGGACAGATCAGACAGTCGGCTGGGTGGTCCGAAAGAATCAGTTCCATAACCGTTCTGCGGGCATTGATGGCCCTTATGGTATGGGTATTAATTTGCATACCTTCAGCTGCATCGGTGCAACAAGCAGGCGCCAGATTTCTGCGATCCTTTACCTCTACAACACAGATACGGCATCCACCAGGTTTATTTTCAATTCCCAAATCATCCAATTTCATATGGCAGAGTGTGGGAATGTGGATGCCAATGCTGCTGGCAGCTTCGAGGACTGAGGTACCCTTTCGCACCACAACCGGTTTGTTATCTATGGTAAGATTGATCATTTCCATATATTGTGTCTCCTAAAGATTAAGTCATTATTATGGCATCGAATTTACACTTGTCGAAACATACCCCACACTTGATACAAAGCGACTGGTCGATGAAATGGACTGTGCGGCGTTCGCCTGTTATGGCTCCAACCGGACAATTGCGGAAGCAAAGCGTACAGCCGGTGCACTTATCGTCAACCACCTCGTAACGAAGCAGCGCTTTACATTGGCCAGCCGGACACCGACCTTCGTTGATATGGGCTTCGTACTCCTTTATGAAGTAATGGAGTGACGACAGCACCGGATTGGGAGAGGTTTGTCCCAAACCACACAGAGAGGTGTCTTTGATAACATTGCTTAAAAGCTTTAGGCGTTCAATATCTTCGGGTTCGCCCTTTCCTACAGTAATACGCTCAAGAATCTCAAAGAGCCTTTTATTTCCAATTCGGCAGGGAGCACACTTGCCACACGACTCTTCGAGTGTAAATTCAAGGTAAAATTTGGCAATGGCCACCATACAATCGTCGTTGTCCATTACAATCATTCCTCCCGAACCCATCATAGAGCCAGCCCGGGTAAGGTTCTCGTAATCGATGGGGGTGTCCAAAAATAGTTCGGTAAGCATACCGCCCGAAGGACCGCCGGTTTGCACCGCCTTAAAGGTTTTACCATCCTTGATGCCTCCGCCTATGTCGTATACAACTTCGCGAAGGGTAGTACCCATGGGCACTTCAATCAACCCCACGTTGTTGATTTTTCCGGCCAGAGCAAAAACTTTTGTACCCTTACTCGTATCCGTTCCGATGGAGGCAAACCACTTGGCTCCCTTGTTGATGATTACCGGTACATTTGCGTAGGTCTCCACGTTGTTTACGTTGGTAGGCATTCCCATGTAACCTTGTTCCGAGGGGAATGGAGGTTTAAAGGTTGGCTCACCCCGTAAACCTTCCATAGAGTGGATCAAAGCTGTCTCTTCTCCGCAAACAAATGCTCCTGCGCCATATCGGATTTCGATGTCGAAGTTGAAGTCGGTTCCCAGAATGCCATTCCCAAGCAGGCCATAGGCGCGTGCTTGCGACAAGGCTGTCTTTAAGCGGGCAACTGCAAGTGGGTATTCGGCCCTGATGTAAACCAACCCATGATCGGAACCGATGCAATAACCGTTTATGGCCATCGCCTCAATTACCGAATGTGGATCGCCCTCGAGGATAGATCGATCCATAAAGGCACCCGGATCGCCTTCGTCGGCATTACAAACCACATATTTTTTGTTGCCTTTAACGCGGGCCGTAATTCCCCACTTCAAACCAGTAGAGAAACCGCCGCCGCCACGTCCACGCAAACCTGCCTCCTTGACTTCAGCAATCACTTCGGACGGAGTCATTTCGGTAAGACACTTACCTAAGGCCTGATAGCCCTCACGGGCGATGTATTCATCAATATTTTCTGGATCAATAAATCCACAGTTCCGCAGGGCAATTCTAATTTGCTTTTTGTAAAAGTCCATATCCTTCGACTCCGATATCACCTTCTTGCTGTTCGGATCTCGGTAAAGCAAACGCTTCACCTGCCGGCCTTTTACAATGTGTTCCCTTACAAGCTCTTCCGTATCGGAAGGTGTAACATGAACATAGAAGGTTTTGTCGGGCATGAACTTAACAATTGGGCCCTTCTCGCAAAATCCAAAGCACCCCGTCATCAACACCTGTACCTCATCCTCCAAACCGTGCTCTTCGAGAATAGTGCGAAATGAGTTTCCAATAGCGTCGCTCTCCGAAGCCTTACAACCGGTACCACCGCATATCAGTATTTGCATCCTGTACTCAGACATATTCATCAGTTTATTTAAACATTAATTACTCGTCGATGGTCCGAAACGTAACCGGAATCATACCATCGACCATCTCACCCTTGATCACATATTGCTCCAACAGTTCGCGTGCTTTGGCCCTATCTACATAACCAAAAACAACAGGTTCGCGGCCTGGCATGGTAATTTCAACTGTAGGTTCGGCATAGCAATATCCCATGCAACCACTCTGGGTTACTACAGCATCGATCGACAAATGCTCAGCCTCCTCAATAAAAAAACCCATGGTATCCTTTGCACCTGAAGCAATTCCGCAGGTAGCCATTCCCACTCTAATCTGCACCAGCGAATCGGCTGCGTCGCTGTTTTCTCTCATCTTTAATTTCGACTGAACCTGATCTCTGATCCTTTTCAAATCGGCCAACGAAGTAATTTTATCCATAAGGGTAATGATTAATCGGTAACTAAATCTCTTTATAAATTTGCTGAAATATTTTCTAATCCATTGTTTATCAATTCATAAACTACATCCCGAATTGGTTTTTGTCTCAAATCAGGAACTTCTAAAGCCTCCTTAATTCCATGGGTGCTCACAAAGAACTCTCCCCGTTGGGTGGAATGCCGGTACGAAAACTCAGTAGCGGGATGCCCGGTGGCCACTAAAACAAAGAGTGTAGCTACATCCCCCATTACCGGCCGGTCGATATGACTGTGCACAAAATCGGCTGTTAAATGGGTACCCTGCTGCACCTGAGACCGGATCCTGAGATTTCCGCCGGTCTGCTCAACTGCTTGCTTGAGGAGGGGAATCCCCAATCCAACCCTACGGGTTTTTCGAGATGTAAAGAACGGTTTGTGCACCTGCGACAATGTTTCGGCATCCATCCCTTTACCATTGTCGGCAACCTCTATACGGTAAATATCCGAACTAATATCTTCACAAACTATGATATCAATCAACCCGGCCCCAGCCCTCACTGAATTTTGAACGATATCCAATATATGGTCGGCCATTGTTCGCATTGTTTAGTTGCTTAAAGGTTGTACCGAACGGCCGTGAAGGTTCTGCAGGGCCATCTTAACCTCGTCGAATTCGAGTTTTTCCAGCTCAAAAAGGCTGAAATTACGACCAATATCGCTGGGGATATGGGCATCTGAATTGCGGATAATCGGAATAGACGGTGGTATCAGAAAACGTTCTCTTGCCTCACCCAATCCAATAAATCCAGTGATTTCAAATGCCTCTACTGGCAAACCGGGAGGAATAAAACCCAGCTGGCTGATTATTGAATTAACCGGCTTGTCGATGTGTGCCGGAATGAAAATACCATTCAGGCGGTGTACCTCTTCCTCAATTTCGTTTAAGGTTGCCTGCAATGCCGAAATCAACAATCGATCTTCCACATAGGTAATTGTATCGTATGCATCGACCACCACCTGATGGCCAAAAATTTCAGTTCGGTTGACCACTTCTGGTAAATTTGTATCAATAAACCGCTGAAACATTGCGGCCGTTGGTGCATCGGCAAAGAGCGCCAGAAGATGTATCTCCTCTTTTGATGTTACTTCAGCTCCGTGGAGTACAAGCAACCCCTCAGCAGCTCCAAGTGCTGCAACCACCCCTGCCTGCAAAGTAGAATTGTGGTCTGTAATGCCCAGAATACGTAAGTTTTGCTTCAAAGCGTGCTCCACAATGGTACGTGGACTCATATCGAGATCGCCACATGGCGAAAGAACTGTATGAATATGTAGATCTCCGCGAACAAACATCCTATTACTGGGTCATCAATGTTGTAAATTACAGTATTATTGAGACTTAAGCAAACTATAAAGCTGTCCGGCTATTTCAAAGGTCGACTCTTGGGTGCCCAGCAGCGGAATTCCTTCGGCATTGGCATAGGCAATGGTATCGGCCGCTGGTTGAAAACCCTTCACCACCACAACCGCTGCAAGCTCCTTCAAAGAAGCAATTGCCATTACATTCTGATGGGTCTGTAGCGTGATCCAAACCTCTCCCGTCTGAGCATTTCCCATAACATCGCTTAATAAGTCTGACGCATAGCCTCCTTCGACCTCCTGATCGAGTCCACTACCTCCGGCCAAAACCGTAAGTCCAAGTGCCTCTGCAATTTCAAAAACCTTCATTTCTTGCTCCTCTCTTATTACAGTCGGCCACAAAGCGGCCATTACCCCAAATTCGCTCCAATCGGGAAAAAGCCCGACTGGCAGTTATTTTTCCCTCCGATTGCCAGCGCTGCAAAAGGTGCACACAGTCTGTCATTCTCGCCTGTCCGGTTACAATGTCTTCGGCAAGCGCATGACAATTAGGAGCCCCGCATCCTCCGCAATCGATGCCCGGCAGCTGACAAATAATCTGCTCCATACGGGTCATGCGCTCGAGCGCTTTATCGCGGTCGCCGTGAAGCTGAAACGCATCACTTTGCTCAATTTTTCCAATCCGGAGCTGCGGTTTTATCTTCTCTTTGTGGAGTGAGTTAGAAAACACCTCAGATGCACGCGGATATCTCTGCACCCGACGCTTGAGCCTCTCTGCAGTGAGAAAACGGTTACCCGAAACGAGAATGCCACCTGCGCAACTTTGGTCGCACGAGCGTAGCTCCAGAAAGTCGATGTCTGAAAGTTGCTCCGATTCAACTTTTTCAAGTATGGTGGTAACGTTGTGTATTCCATCTACGGCCATAGACCGCCGTTTAAATAGTCGCGCTTCGCCCCTTGTAAGCGGCCACAAAATGCCTTCGCGCGAAATACCTTCCCGAAATGAAAGTGTCGCTACCTTAGGATTTTGTGCAAGCAACGACATAACCCTGTTGTACAACGAATCCATATTGATTACACCAGAGATAATCCCTCCATCTCCAACCATAGGATCACGAACGGCAGCAATCTTCGCAGAGCAAGGGGCAATGTAAAATATTCCGATTTCGGCTGATTGAGCACCCTGCGCAATCAATTCTTCACGCACATAATTGGCAGCAAGTTCATGTGGTGCCTTTAAGGGCATAATGTTTCCAACCAGATCGGGATATTTGATTTGAATTAGACGCACAATGGCCGGGCAAAACGAGGAGATTACCGGACGGCGAACAGCCTGATCCGATTCATAGCGTTTCATCTCGTCCATCAGCCAGGCAATAGGTTGCTCCACTTCGAAAGCATGGGTAAATCCAAGCTGTAGCAAAGCACCATAGATCTGGTTATCGCTGATTTCTTCCGGAAACTGTCCAATCATAACCGACGGAAACAGAGCCACCCGATATCGAAAATGGTCAATTTGCCGCAAATCATCCTGAAGTATATAGATGGCATTGGCCGGGCAGGCACGCATACAGTTGCCACAATCGACACAACGCCGGTTGTTAACCTCTGCCAGTCCGCTGCGGATGCGGATAGCCTCGGTTGGACATACCTGCATACAGTGTGTGCATCCAAAGCATTTGGTGTCATCGACCCGTAGAGCATGATATTTGGTACCTCCCAGCATCAGAAATAGTTTACAATTTTTACAACCGTACCTTTGTCAACAATACTACTAATATCGAGTTGATCGCTGTTTTTGCGCATATTTGCCAATCCCATACCAGCCCCAAATCCCATTTCACGTACCTCCTTCGAAGCGGTAGAGAAACCTTCCACCATTGCTTGCTCAATGTCGGCAATTCCGGGGCCTTCATCACTCAGCGTGATTTCAATGCAATTTGGTTCTATGGTTACACAAATTTCACCTTTCCATGCATGTGCAACTATATTGACTTCTCCCTCATAAAGGGCAATTACAGTGCGCTTAATGCATTTGGCATCGACCGAAAGCTGCTTCAGCATCTTTTTGACACTGCTTGAAGCGATCCCAGCTCTTGAAAAATCACCTCCCTGGATGGTATAGGTATGCTGCAATTTCACTAAAAAACAGGATTTAATCCATTGGTATACAATAGGCCACTCACCCGAAAAAGGGAAAAGGGTGATTCCATAAGTACCATTTTGTTCTCGCGGGCAATCTGCATCATTTCGTCGGTCGCTTTTTTATTTCGCGCAAGCAAAATGTAGCGGATATCAGCCATTTCAGCAGTACGGATAGCCTGACTGTTGGCAAGCCCTGTAATCAGCAATACATTGTGGTTTTCGAGCGTAAGCACATCGCTCATCAGATCGGAACTAAAGGCGCTGTGCACAGTGTGGTCGATCCACTCCGATCCACAAACAACTCGGGCACCAGTAAGCTCTATTATATCGGCTAAACGCATAGTATTAATTCGTATTTTGAGCAATGATATCCCTAAACAGGCGGATAAACCATGAAACCGGATTGTTATACAACATAAGGAATTACATAAACCCATCGAGATTTCCCAAAACTGCATCTTACTATCTATGATTCAATACATTACAATCAAAGTCATGAAATTAAAGATGCTCTACAATATGATTCCGGGGTTGAATATCGCTTAACATTTGCGTAATTTTAGACAAATTTTAACGGATGATATACGAAGAGAAACGTCCCATTTCAGGAGGTCAGGAAGCGTCGGCGCTGCTTTTACAAATTATGCATGCGCTTACCATACCTATTTTTTACCGCAATACAGAGGGAGAGGTGTTGCTTTGCAATTTGGCTTTTGAGCGTTTTTTTGGTACCGAACAACAAGAGATTCTCGAGAAAACGCTCGATGCAGTCCAATCGACAGAACTTGCTGAACCCTACCTGCGCTACGATGCTGAACTGGTTGAAAGCCCCGGTGAAAAAACCTATGAGGCAAAAGTCAGGACCAAGAGCGGTCAGGTTAAGGAGGTTATGTTTCAGAAAACGGTAATTCTCAGCGACAACGGGCTTGCTGTGGGCATACTTTCTTCCATTTTTGATGTTACGGAGCAGAAGAAGGCTGAACAGAAGTTGGAACGGGCCCGTGAGTCAATGATTGTATCGTCGCACATGCTCCACAAAATCAGAGCAGGGATACTAATCATTAACAAAAATTTCAAGATCATCGATTCTAACGAGAGCTTTGCCGAACTTATGGGTGAGGATATTGTAGATCTATACGAAACCATTCCCGGACTGCGGGGCGCCGACCTTTCAGAACTTGTTCCTGATGTTATGTACAAAATGATTGCCAGCATAATGGCATCGGGCGAAAACAATCTCGAAAGAGACGTAAAATTTCAGAACAAACTGCTGCATGTTTCTGTGGTTACCATATACAAACAGCGTGTAGTGGGTGCAGTTATCCGAGATATGTCGGTCCCAATGCTGGTTCGCGACGAAATCATCGACAGGGCGCAACGGGTTACCAAACAAAACATCGAAACGGTGCAGAAGATTGCCTTTCTGCTGGGAGAGAATGCTGCCCAAACCGAGGAACTGCTGCACTCCATAATCGAAACCTACAAATACAGCGACGATGAATGATCAACCCGATTACCACGTCGAAATAGATATTGAACAGAAGCGCCCAAAAGGAGAGATAGCCTGTGGAGATGTATTCATCTCTCGGCGAATCAAGGAGGACGGCAGAACCTTGCTGGTGTTGAGCGATGGAATTGGCCATGGCATCAGGGCCAATGTTCTGGCAACCCTTACTGCCTCTATGGCCATCAACTATGCAACATTTCACACCAAGCCCGAAATTTCGGCCCGAATTATTATGAGGGCCCTGCCCAAAAGTTCCGATGGATTGGAGAATTACGCCACCTTTACCTTGATAGAAATTGAGGGCGACGGCAAGGTTAACATCATCAACTACGACAATCCAAAGACCATCATTCTAAGAGGCAACCGGGTGCTTAATCCCAATGAATTTTACGTTGAGATACAAGGTCTCGAAAACGCGGGCAAGGTATTACGCTGCCGGGAATTTGTCGCCCGCAAGGAGGATCGCATCATATTTGTATCCGATGGTGTTACCCAATCGGGGTTGGGTTTTAAGCGACAACCTATGGGATGGGGACGCGACCAGCTGGAAGCGTTTATAATAAATCAGGTTACACGGATGCCCCAAATCTCGGCTACCAAACTGGCCAAGAAGATTATGAACCAGGCCAACATCAACGATGAGTTCAATCCAAAGGATGATACCACCTGTGGGGTTGTATATTTTAGAGAACCCCGCCAGTTTATGCTGATTACCGGACCTCCTTTTTACAAGGTAAAGGATTATGATTTTGTGAACTCCATTCGGAATTTCAAGGGCAAAAAAGTAATCTGTGGTGGAACCACCTCCGAGATAGTTGCACGGGAAATGGAACTGGAGATGAATGCTACAGGAGAGGCTGTTGCAACTTCGCTTCCGCCAGCCTCAAGGATGGAAGGTTTTGAGTTGGTATCGGAAGGATTGCTTACCATAGGTAAAGTGGAAGAGATTCTTGAAAATTACACCAGCGAAACACGACTGGGGGACTCAGCGGCCGATGATATTGTAAGGCTTTTGCTCGATCACGACATCATTCACTTGGTGGTAGGAACCAGAATTAATTGGGCCCATCAGGACCCAGATCAACCGGTAGAATTGGAAATACGCAAGGTAGTGGTTAAGCGCCTCATAAAATTGCTCGAAGAGAAATTCTTCAAGGAGGTTCGTCCCTCTTATGTATAAAAAAGGGAGGCGATTACGCCTCCCTTTTTGCTATTAGGGCATTGGATATTTTTTGAAAATGGAATCTGACTTAGCCAGAATATCGATATACTGGGCACGTTTGTATGCGAAAGGATCCTTAAGATTTTTCCGCGATAGTTTACCTCTGAAATCATCAATTGTGGCGTAGTTGTGCGCATCCATCCATTTCGACATATTGTCCAGAATCTCAGTTACCACTGCCGGATGGTTTTTATAGATGGTACTCACCACTTGTAAAACATTGGCACCAGCAAGGATCATCCCAATGGCATCTTCAGATGTATAAATTCCACGGCTCATACAGATGTCGCCATCAAGATTACCCGACAACAACCCTGCAAAGCGAAGGCTTAGCATTCGGTCGCTGGAGGCCGACAACTCCCACGGGAAATAAAACTCCTCTTTGTTCACATCAATATCGGGCTGAAAGAAGCGGTTAAAAAGCACATAAGCATCGGCACCTGCTTCATCAATCTTTTTGATAAAATTGAGTGTATTGGTATAGAACGGACTGATTTTTACACTCAACGGAATGGTGATGGCTTGCTTAACAGCCTTGACCACTTCAACCTGTTTCTCCTCGATCGATTGCCCATCGGTTTCAAAATAACCCGGAACTGCGTATAGGTTAATTTCGAGTGCGTCGACACCGGTTTTTTGCAGTTCAACGGCATACTCAATCCATGAAGGTTCGTAGACAGCATTCAAACTTGCGATTACTGGAATCGATAGCTGCCCTTTGAGGTTGCGTAGATTCATGAGGTGCTCTGCAGGTCCGGCATGCTCAATGTTGGGAAACAACCTTTCCATCTCGGCGCCCCGATCGCTGTATTCTCCAAGCTCCTCTTCCAATTGCAGACTTTCGAGTTGAATCTGTTCTTCAAATAAAGATTTATATACCACAGCAGCAATTCCTGCCTCTTCGAGTTTCTTAACGGTTTCGGGCTTGGCCGACAAGTTACAAGCTCCCAGAATAAGAGGATTTTTGAGCGGAATGCCCATGTAAGTAGTGGATAAATTAGCCATACATTATTTTTTTATTTGGGTATAAATTTCCTTAAGATTACGCAGTTTTCCAAATCTTAAGGCGAATATAGGAAAAAAAGATGCCCCGTAAAACTTCGGGGCATCTTGCCGGTTAAGGCAATATGATGTTTACAGGAGACTCAGTGTCACCGTTAATCCGGCCATAACCACTGAAACCATTGTCATAAGTTTGATCAGAATATTGAGCGATGGTCCAGAAGTATCTTTGAAAGGATCCCCTACGGTATCACCAACCACGCTGGCCTTATGGGCTTCGCTTCCCTTACCACCCAGATTGCCCTTCTCAATATATTTTTTGGCATTGTCCCAGGCACCACCCGCATTGTTTAGCATCACAGCAAGTGTAAACCCTGAGGTTAGTCCGCCTGCCAACAAACCAATTACACCGGCCACGCCCATAAAAGCACCTACAAGAACAGGTACAAGAATGGCAATAACCGAAGGCAAAAGCATTTCACGTTGTGCTCCCCTGGTCGAGATCTCAACACATTTGGCATATTCAGGAATAGCTTTCCCTTCCATAATTCCTGCAATCTCGCGGAATTGACGGCGTACCTCTTCCACCATAGCGCCTGCTGCACGTCCTACGGCTTTCATAGTCATCGCTACAAAAACAAACGCCATCATAGATCCCAAAAATAAACCTCCGAGGTATAATGGATTAAAAAGGGAAATGTCGTATGCTGCACTGAAATCTTTTACCGTAGCGGTTGAGATTTTTACTGCCTGCATACCTTCCTCCATGGTAGGCACAACATCTTTGTAAAATACATACGATCCTTTGGTCACAAATCCTTCACCCATAGTGGCAATTTTGTTGAACCACAACCGAACCTCCTCCATGTAAGCAGATATAAGGGCCATAGCCGTTAGAGCAGCCGAACCTATGGCAAAGCCCTTACCGGTAGCAGCAGTGGTGTTGCCCAACATATCAAGTGCATCTGTCCGTTCGCGCACCTCTTTAGGCAATTTCGACATTTCGGCATTTCCACCGGCATTGTCAGCAATGGGTCCGAAGGCATCCGTAGCAAGGGTAATACCCAGTGTTGAGAGCATCCCTACAGCAGCAAAACCAATTCCATAAACCCCCATCGAAAAATGGACGGCGCCACCTGCTGCCCAGAAAGCACCCATAATGGCAGCTACAATCGTAACTACGGGTATCCAGGTTGAGTACATACCCACAGCAATACCATCGATAATGGTGGTAGCAGGACCCTGAAGTGCCTGATTGGCTATCCCTCGGGTTGGTTTGTATTCATCCGAAGTAAAGTATTCGGTAGCCTGACCTATGATTACCCCAGCGGAAAGACCAATAACTACTGCCCAGAAAACTCCCCAGGTTACCCAGCCAAGATAGGCAAGACCGATCATAGCAATAAGGATAAAGAGTGAACTTCCTCCAGTGCCCAAAAGCAGCGCATTGAGTAGATTTTTCTGAGTAGCCGACTCTTTGGCTCTTACGAGGAAAATGCCAGCAATTGAGAGTATAATGCCGATGGCGGCCACCAGCATAGGAGCCAAAACGGCTTTGTGAATATCGATGTTATAACTGCTAAGGGCTAATGCCGGAAGCGAAGCTCCCAATGCGGCTGTTGCAAGTATAGAACCAGCATACGATTCGTATAAATCGGCTCCCATCCCAGCCACATCCCCTACGTTATCACCAACGTTGTCGGCAATGGTGGCAGGGTTGCGTGGATCATCCTCAGGAATACCTGCTTCAACTTTTCCAACCAAGTCGGCGCCCACATCGGCGGCCTTGGTATAGATTCCGCCACCTACACGGGCAAAGAGTGCCTGCGTTGAAGCACCCATACCAAAAGTAAGCATGGTAACCGTAATTTCGACCAGTTTAAAGCGTGTGCCATCCTCATTCAACATTTCGTTTACAATAAATTCAGGATGAGCATGAACAAGGGTTAAGCCAATGAATTCGAGTCCGTTTTTCACATTATCGACAGTGTAAACATAGCTGTTGAGCACCCAGTACCAGGCTGCAATATCCAGCAGGGCAAACCCGACTACAACCAGGCCCATCACTGCACCACTTCGGAAAGCAATCTGCAAACCACTGTTAAGCGACTTCGAAGCTCCAAAAGCTGTTCTGGCCGATGCGTAAGTTGCAGTTTTCATACCCAGATAACCGCACAGACCGGAAAAAAGTCCACCTGTTAAGAAGGCAATAGGAACAAACGGGTTTTGTACGTTCATGTAGGCCATAATGGTAAGTAAAACCACCAGTACTGCAAACACAATGCCTACCACCTTGTACTGCCGTTTAAGATAGGCCATGGCACCTTCGCGCACATATTGGGCAATCTCCTTCATACGATCGGTGCCCTCGGAATTCTTCATCATAGATTTAAAAAAATACCATGCGAAGCCAAGTGCAAGCAACGATGCAATGGGAATAAACCAAAAAATAGTATACATAAGTTGGTCTCCTTTTTTAGTAACCTTGGGTTACGTTAATGATTAAGTTGATTTTTAATTTTTTCTGAATTTGGAATTGTTAGCTCCACACAAAGATAAATTTTGAACTGAAATATTCTCCCTGAAGGATGTTTTTTGATTCTTTTTTAGGGCAAAATAACGTTGCCTTGACATAATCAAACTTATTACTTTTAATTAGTCTTAATAACCCCTTTATTGCGCCATTTTCCGGTAACATAGTACCCCCAGGTAGCGGCAAATCCAACCACCCAAGACATAGGCAATGCCCACCAAATTCCGGTAATTCCAATTTTTTCGGCCAAAAAATAAGACAAAGGTACCCGGAGGACCCATAGCATGATGAAGGATATTACCATCGGCACCAACGTAGCCCCTGCCCCCCTGAGCAACCCGGTGTATGTAAACAAAAGTGAGAAAAAAAGGTAGAAGGAGGTTACGATAACCAGATACTCATGCCCAATGGCAATAACTTCGGCATCGGTAGTAAAAAGTTGCATTACCCACTTTCCGGCCAGTAAGACAGTCACGCTAACCAAAATACTGTACAGTACCGATATTATTAGGGTAGAACGGAGCCCAGCTCGTATCCTTTGCTGCATATTGGCTCCGACGTTCTGACCGGTAAAGCTGGCCAATGCCGAAGAGAAGGCAAGTGAAGGCATCTTCGCAAAAGAATCGATGCGCAATGCTGCCGAATAGGCAGCTACGGCATCGGTCCCAAAAGTGGTAACAATGCCCATAACAGCCAACATGCCCAATGAAACAAACGACTGTTGCAATCCGGTGGGCAGTCCGATACGGGTACAATCGTAAAAAATGCTTCGCGAAAATCGCATCGACCGAATTGAAAAACGTACAACGGGGTGATTGCGGTTGAGGTAGATTATGCTACCAATGAGGGCTGCACCGTGCGATACCACCGTTGCATAGGCCACACCAGCAATTCCCCACTTCATTACCAATACAAAAAGCAGGTCGAGCAAAACATTTAGCAGAGCAGCAACTGCCACAATAACCAGAGGTGTGCGCGAATCGCCGATTCCCCTTAATACCGATCCTATTCCACTCACAGCAAAAAGCAATACCATCCCCGCAAGGTAGATGTTCATGTAGGTCATTGCATCGGGTATAATTTCAGCCGGAAGTCCGATGAGCAGAAACAACGCTTCAGAAAAATAGATGCCCAGCGTCGACACCATCAGCGAGGCCAATACAAAAAAAATAAAAACTGTATCGATGGTTTGGGAAACCTTTACCATATTTTTGGCACCAAAATATTGGGAAACAACAGTGGTTGCGCCGCTTCCGATGCCAATTACAAGAGAGATGAGCGTAAAAATTATGGGGAACGATGCGCCAACAGCAGCCAATGCCTCTTTTCCCAAAAAGCGACCTACAATGATGCTGTCGATAATAGAATATAGATTTTGTAAAACACTGGCCATAACCAACGGGCCCGAAAATTGCAAAATCTGACGGGTAACATTCCCCGTGGTAAAATCCCTCATTGCGACTGATTCTATTTGCAAAGTAGTGGAATAACCTCCATTTTTCCTAATAGGACACCTTGCCTAATTCGTAAAAATTGTCTTCGGAAATGATTCTAAAATCAATAGGATTCTTTGATTGATACCTCAAAAAATCAAAATTAGGCATACTAGATCAATCGATATATGAAGACTATATTACGCGATGGGGCCTTGAATTTGCCAAACTCAATTCAAACGATAGTTTTATTATTTTTGCAAGCACTATGTCCATTCTTTCCGCCTACCGATATTTTCTACTGAAAAAGAAAAGTATCGCTGTCAACCGACAGCAGAGGGTAATTGGATTTGATACTGCCTCCAAAATAGGGATCTTATGGAACGAGGCCGACGAGCAGGCCAGAAACATCCTATTGGAACAGATTGACTTTAAACATGTGACGGTTAAAGAAATGGTTTTTTCCGATCGAAAAGAGAAGATAAACGAAACCGCATTCACAAGAAAAAATCTCAATTGGCTTGGTTTTCCTACAGATGAACCATTCCAGCATTTTATACAGACCGATTTCGACTTGTTGCTAAACCTTGGGGTCAGACCGCTCTTCGTTTTCGACGCCTTAACTGCTTTATCGGTCGCATCTTTTAAGGTTGGCTGGGATATGAATTCACTCCGCTATCTGGACCTGTCGGTAGATGTTGGCAATCGGCCGGAAGCTTCCTATCTGGCAGAACAAATGATCATATACATACATCAATTAAACACAAAATAACCTATGGCATTTAACTTCACCGGCGCAGGTGTTGCTTTAATTACACCTTTTAAAGAGAATATGGAGGTCGATTTCGATGCCCTTGGAAGGGTAGTCGACAACCAAATTAACGGAGGCATGGACTTTCTGGTAGCCCTTGGAACTACAGCAGAAACTTCAACCCTCAGCGAAACAGAAAAGCACAACATCATTGAATTTGTCGTGGATCGCTCCGCTGGTCGTTTGCCAGTAGTTGTTGGGATGGGGGGAAATGATACCCGTACCATGGTGACCAAAATGGAATCGTTTGATGTCCCTGGAGTTTGTGGATTTCTTGTGGTTACTCCCTACTATAACAAGCCCAATCAGGAGGGGCTGTTTCAGCATTACAAGACCTTGGCCGACCACTCTCCATTGCCCATTGTTTTGTACAATGTACCGGCACGTACCGGGATTAACATGGAGGCAGAAACCGTTATCCGTCTCGCCGAAGCATCAGAAAAGATTGTTGCCGTGAAGGAAGCGTCGGGTATCCACTCTCAGATAACCCGGATTGCCAAATATACTCCACCCAATTTTAAAGTAATATCGGGCGATGATGTGTTGGCCATTACCATACTATCGATTGGTGGCGAAGGCATCATTTCAGTAATTGCCAATGCCCTACCATCCAAGTTGAGTGCCCTAATCCATGCCGGACAGGCCGGAAACTTCGATGATGCAAGAAAACTCCATTACGAGCTGATTGAACTGTTTAGACTGCAGTTTCAGGATGGCAATCCCGCCGGAGTTAAAACCATGCTGCATCACTATGGGGTAATTAGCAATGTGTTGCGACTGCCGTTGGTTACTGCCAACGATGTAACCCAGAAAATGATTATCGAAGAACTTCAAAAACTGAAGGGATGACCTCGCGATTCGATTGTGTACCATCGCCTTGTTTTGTTATAGAGGAGGAGAAGTTAAGGGCCAACCTGCGGTTGATTCATCAAGTAAAGCAAGAAGCTGGCATTGACATCATTCCGGCTTTTAAGGGATTCTCTATGTGGAGTGTTTTTCCCATTGTAAGGGAATATGTATCGGGCGCTTCGGCCAGTTCGCTCAACGAAGCCAGGCTCTGCTATGAAGAGATGAAATCAAAAGCACACACCTATTCGCCAGCTTACCACCCTGAGGAATTCGAGGAAATATTAGGTTATAGCAGTCATATTGTTTTCAATTCAATGGCTCAGTTCGATCGCCATATCGAAGCTGTTAAAAACCATCCGAGAAAGATATCGGTAGGAATTCGCGTTAATCCGGAATTTTCGGAGGTAGAGCCGCTCATATACAATGCCTGTTCTCCCGGTTCACGGCTCGGCATTCTGGCCAGTCAGTTGCCCGAGATTCTTCCTCCAGAGATAGAAGGCCTCCATTTTCATACCTTATGTGAATCGGGATCAGAGGATCTTGAAAAGACCCTCGAAGCCTTCGAAAAACTGTTTGCCAAATATATTCCACAAGTCAAGTGGATCAATATGGGGGGAGGCCATCTCATGACTCGGAAGGGTTACGACATCGAAAGGTTGATTCGCGTATTGCGCCAGTTCAGAGAAAAATACCATAAGCAGATCATTCTTGAGCCCGGATCGGCCTTTGCCTGGGAAACCGGAGTATTGGTATCGACTGTTCTTGATGTGGTGGAAAACCGAGGAATTCACACGGCCATGCTCGACGTATCCTTTGCAGCTCATATGCCCGACTGCCTCGAAATGCCTTACAAGCCTCGAATCGAAAACAGCCCTTTAGAACCGGTACCCGGAAAACCAGTTTACCGGATGGGCGGTAACTCCTGCCTTAGCGGCGACTTTGTAGGCGTATGGTCGTTCGATGAACCACTTCAACCCGGCAATCGCCTTGTGTTCGAAGACATGATCCACTACACTATGGTAAAAACCAACTTCTTCAATGGAGTAGGTCATCCCTCCATCGGAATTCTGAAGAGCGATGGTACCTTTACGATGGTCAAATCGTTTGACTACGAAGCGTACAAGAATAAGCTTTCCTAAAAGTGTAAAGTAATTTAATCCACCCGGAGTTTTTCTTCCGTACGGGCACTTACTTAAAGAATTTTTAGTCCCATCGAAATTAGAAACGTCTGACTGCGGGCGTTAAAGAGAGGATCTTCAATAACATTGGTCTGGCTGTTTTCCAATCGGATATCAAATGTCAGAAACCACACATCGACGCCAACACCATACTGCCAGCCAAAAAAGTTGTTTCTAAAGTTATCGGGGTTTAATCCATTGCCCGTAATATCGCGTGCCGTAACAAAACTAAACACCGGACCACCCATGGCACGCACGTTCACAAAATCACCTTTTATCAATCTCAGCCCCGCCAATACCGGAAGGTCGACTGTGGTATAGTCGAACCGCAATACATCGATCGGATTACCCGGAACAATTTCGCTGAAGTCGTTGCTCCTGGAGTTCCAGTATATTTCTGGCTGCACAAACAAGCGGCCAAACCCCACCCTACCAAAAACTCCAAAATGATAGCGCATGATGGTTTCCGTGTTGTAGCTTTCAACATCGAGCGAAAGATCGGCACGCGTAAGACCGGCCTTAGGACCAAGGTCAATTACTGGCTGAGCATTTGACATAGCTACAACCAGTGAAAACAGTGAGGCAAAAATTAGTCTTTTCATAGATACAATTGATTAAATTCTGAAACAGACATTATCCAAGGGTGGGCAATGTATTTACACCTAAAACATAATCAGCACTTTAGTCATAAACCCTGAAATGTATTCCTTTGTAAGCATTCAAGAACTGTTCCTTATAGTTTATCTGAACGGCCATAATGAAGATTCGGAACGTGCACCATTCATAATTGCTTCGAGCTTCAAAAGCGGATCATTATACGAGGCTGCGAGGTTCGTGGTTTCATTTTTATCGGTGGCCAAATTATAGAGTTCCGCAGGCCGACCATCAGACCTTCGAATCAATTTCCAATCGTCCATCAGCACGGCCTGGGTAAGACCCCGCTCGTGGAACTCCCAATAGAGGTATTCGTGTTGCTTCTGAAGATCACTTTGGCCCAAGAGGGTTGGCAAAAAAGATATCCCATTTATTGGACTCTGAACAGGACCTTCATATTCGGTGAGTTCAACTATGGTCGGTAAAAAATCCCAGAAGGCCGAAATATGATGGCTAAATCCCTGCTCAATTTTTCCGGGCCAATGTGCCACGAATGGCACCCTTATACCCCCTTCGTATAGGTCGCGCTTATAACCCCTCAATCCAGCATTGCTGTTAAAAAAATCGGGGTCAGCCCCTCCTTCAAGGTGGGGCCCATTGTCGGAGGTAAATATTACTAAAGTATTCCGATCAAGTCCCAACTCCCTCAATTTTGCCATTATTTCACCAACCTGATTGTCGAGATAGGTGACCATTGCAGCATGCGCAGCGTGTGCTTCAGGCTGTGAGCCATAGGGTCCCTGGCGGTAGCTTTCGCCATCATCGACACCCACATAAGCCTTTTCGGGCAAGAGCCGGCCGCGGAACTGATCCATATAGGCTTCGGGTGCGAAAAGTTCGGCATGCGGAATAATGGTGGGATAATACATAAAGAAAGGTACATCGCGATGTTCCTCCATAAAGTCAAGTGCTTCGAGGTGAATCACCTCCGGGGCATACTGGCCTGTCAGCTTTCCTGTATTCCCCTCCAGCATCACCATTTTATCGTTGTTCCATAAATAATAGGGATAGTAATGGTGCCCCAACCGCTGGCAGTTAAAACCAAAAAACCGATCAAAACCCTGTTTGTTGGGTTCTCCTTCAGAACCTGGAAAACCAAGGCCCCACTTGCCAAATGCACCGGTGACATACCCCTGCTGTTGAAGAATTTTTGCAACGGTATGGGTATCGGCGGGCAATGGCTCTTGTCCTTCAGGTTGATGTTCGCGATTTCCCCTGATGTAGGTTTGTCCGGTATGCTGACCCGTCATGAGCGATGAGCGGGAGGGAGCACATACGGTGCTGCCTGAATAGTGTCTGGTAAAAACCAAACCTTCAGAAGCGAGCCGATCGATGTTGGGTGTGGAAAACTTCTCCTGCCCCTGAAATCCAACATCCCCATACCCTAGGTCGTCGGCCAAAATAAAAATAATGTTGGGCAAGCGGGTATGTTCGGGCATACGCGATTCCCCGCTGCAGCTGGCCAGTGCCACCAAAACCCCCGGCACTAATAATCTATGGTTTCTTGCTGTAAGCATAAGCAATCACTTTTTAAACGAATACTGTATCGTCTGGATGATGAAAATTTCTTATAAAAATACACTCATTGTTTTTCGAATTTCTCCACAAAGCCTGTAAGCCTGTAATTGCGTTTAAAAATAACGAAAAGTTACCGCAGTAATTATCCATCAACGTTTAAATTGGTATTTTAACACACTGAAATTTATTTGTGAAATCACAACCGTAATTTTGCCGTCTCCATGGCAATCAAATTCAACGCTTGCCCATTATGATGAAACAGATTTTTGCAATGGCCTCTTTGCTGCTCCTATCAACAGTTTTCACTGCAGCACAAAAACCGATTACCGCCGATGATTATACCCGTTGGCAAACCATATCAGGTGCTAGAATGTCAGAAAATGGAGCTCTGGTATCGTATGAAATCAATGTTCCGCAAAACGATGGATACCTTATCGTTAAAGACCTCAACAGAATGGTATCCGACACCCTGCACAGAGGCACCGGGGCCGCCTTTGGTCACAATTCAAAATCGTTGGTATACCTGATTAAGCCTCCTGTAGATTTGGTTAAGGAAGCCAAGAGGAAAAAGGTCAAAGCCGATGAAATGCCCGACGACTCACTGGGAGTTTACCAGATCTCTGGTAGCATGGTAACGAAATACCCTCAGATTAAATCGTATGCCTTGTCTGAAATGGCAACCGATTGGGTGGTCTTCTTGGGTAAGCCTATTGAGGTTGCAGATACAACGGCAGGTAAAGGAAAAAACAAAAAACCGGAACACAACGATTTGTTCGCCCTGCATATTCCGAGTGGCGATACCATACGGTTTACGGCAGTAACCGATTATAAATTGGCCGAAAATGGTAGGCATCTTGCCATCGCCCGGGAGCAAAAAGATTCCACGACCACGCGATCGGCGGTGGTATTGTTAAATACCGACACACGGGAACGCACCATTTGGTTCTCGTCCGAAGGCTGGATAAAGGGCCTTACCATCGATAAATCAGGCAATCAGGTCGCATTTTTGCATTCACCTGATACAGCCAAAACCAAGTTATTTGCCCTCCATCACGGACGAACAGGCGAAACAAATCCAACACTGATTGTCGACAGATCAACCGTTGGCATGCCTTTGGGATGGTCGCCGTCGGAATTTGGCAATCCGCGATACTCCGACGACGGATCAAAGCTCTTTTTCGGGACCGCCCCAAAACCGATCGACGAGGAAAAGGATGATTTACTGCCCGAAGAGAAACCGATGGTAGATGTTTGGCACTGGAAAGACAAACAACTGCAAACACAGCAGAAGGTTACCTTAAACCGCGACCGAAGAAAATCCTATCTGTCGGTTTATCACACCCAACAGCGACGATTCCTCCAACTTGCCGACCTCAACATCACCGATATTTCAACAAACAGCAAAGGAAACTCCGAAACAGCTCTTGGATTCGACGATACCCAATATCAGTTGTCCGCCAGTTGGGAAGGAGGAAGAAGGCGCGATGTCTATTTGGTAGATTTGAAAACAGGTATCAAGCGTTTAATGCTCGAAGGACAGGGATTTGCCCAGCTCTCGCCCGGAAGTAAGTATCTGATCTGGTACGACAATGCCGACAGCAGTTGGTATGCAAGATCGACGGCTATCAACGACACCAAAGTGACACCCCTGACCAAAATTTTGCCGATTAAACTTTATAACGAGTTGCACGACTCACCTTCGAGCCCTTCCCCATACGGAATAGCAGGCTGGGCACCCGACGACCGGTTTGTATACATCTACGACCGTTACGATATCTGGAGAATCGATCCTTTAGGTGAAAGGGTACCGGTATCTGTAACCCAGGCTTTTGGCCGGCGAAACAACATTCAGTTGCGGTATGTAAGAACCGATCCCGATGCTGAGTATATTGAGGGACCAGCCGTTTTACTCAGGGCTTTCAACGAAATAAGTCTGCAATCGGGATTTTATGAAGCTAACTTTGCGGTTATCAGACCTCCCGTGATGCTAATTTCAGACGATTTGCACTTCAGTTTCTCGTCAAAAGCGAAAAACAATGGAACCATTATGTGGACGAAAGAGCATGTTTCATTTCCGGCAGATCTGTGGGTTAGCGACGTTACTTTTCAAAATGCTCAACAAGTCAGTCATATCAATCAACACCAAAGTGAATACAACTGGACAACTGCCGAGTTAATCCATTGGAACGATTTTTCAGGCCAAACCCTTCGCGGAATTCTGTACAAACCAGAAAATTTCGATGCACGTAAAAAGCATCCCATGGTGGTCTATTTCTACGAACGCTCATCCGAAGGGATTCACCGATACCCCACCCCTGCTCCCAGTCGGTCGACCATTAGCCGATCGATGTACGCCAGCAACGGGTATCTGGTATTTGTGCCCGACATCGTCTATACCATTGGCTACCCCGGAGAGAATGCATACAATGCCATTGTGTCTGGAGTGCACCATCTCATTAGCAGCAAGGCCTATGTCGACAAGCAAAAGATTGGGCTTCAGGGCCAGAGTTGGGGAGGTTACCAAGCAGCCTACCTAATTACTCGTACCAATATGTTTGCAGCAGCTATGGCCGGTGCTCCTGTTAGCAACATGACAAGTGCCTATGGAGGAATCCGATGGGAAACCGGATTAAGTCGCATGTTCCAGTACGAGCAAACCCAAAGCCGCATTGGAGGAACATTGTGGGAAAAACCGATGCACTACATCGAGAATTCACCACTCTTTTATGCCACGCGCATCGAAACACCCCTGCTGATGATGCACAACGACAACGACGGGGCGGTTCCTTGGTATCAAGGCATTGAGCTTTTTGTAGCATTGCGTCGATTGGACAAACCGGTGTGGATGCTCAACTACAACAATGAGCCCCATAATCTGCGGGCAGAGAGCTGGGCCAACCGAATGGACCTCGACAAGCGCATGTTTCAGTTTTTTAACCACTATCTTAAAGGAGAAGCTATGCCCGAATGGCTCGAATATGGAATACCTGCCATCGACAAGGGCCGCAAACTGGGCTATTGATTGTAGCCCAAAGTATCAGATGGCGTTGAAGAGATCGTAAACAGAAGCTACCTCGAATGCATTCCCATTGTGATCAACTTGCCATACAAGAATTCCATTCTCATTGGTTTTCAGCAGTATGTGAAGGTCTGCGCCCGATTGGGTTGTAAAATAGTATCCTCTTCGCTCTAGTGCCCGTATGGTCCAATAGTAGGCTGGACCATCGCCCTGAACAGAAGCTGTGCCGGCATGCACCTTCTTGACATAGTAGTCGCCTGTGGCTGCATCAAACGCAATATTGCCTTTGGGAAAAAGCCGATCGAGCCACCCCTGAAGCACAGCATCTTCAGGTGCTCCCTCAAGAGAATCGTTCTCCAGCATCATCCAAACCTTATCCATTTCGCGCAGAGCGATATTTAGATCATGGGTCGAAAGCACGATGGTTTTCTGTTGCTCGCGGGCCAGCCTGTGGAGAAGATGGAAAATCTCGTATTTGTTTTCAACGTCGAGAAAAGCGGTTGGTTCATCAAGCAAAATAAATGGAGTATCCTGCGTAATTGCACGGGCGATTAACGCCCGCTGCCGCTCTCCATCGCTCAGTTGCGAAACCATTCGATTGGTGTGTCGGGTTAATCCAACATCCCCAATTGCCTCCCTTACCTTATCCAAATCGTCTCTAGTGAGTCGGCCAAGCCATCCGGTATAGGGAAACCGGCCGTAAGCCACCAGCTCAGAAACCCGCATGTTTGAAATAGACATCTGGTCGGTCGATACAAAACTAATTAACCTTGCCAGCTCATGGGGTTTATAACCCCGCAGACTTCGGCCCTGATAGTTAATATCCCCTTGCCGTTGTTTTAAGAATCCGGCCATGGTGCGCAATAGCGTGCTCTTCCCTATCCCATTGGGTCCAATCAATGCAATTAACTCACCTTGCAACGCAGAAAAAGAGATTTTGGATCGTAAAAATCCGGCATCGTTTCCGGTGGCAGGATAACCAATCTCTAGGCCATGGATCCCTATAGCGCCCAATCGCTTGCTGCTCATAATGCCGTAAATTTGCGATTTTTGACAATCATCCAAACAACCACGGGAATGCCTAGTAGTGCCGTTACCGAATTGATGGGAAGGGTGGCTTGAAATCCGGGGAGCTGGGCTATAATATCGCTTAACAGCATCACATTGGCTCCCATTAGAATAACTGCAGGAATAAGCACAAGATGGTTGGAAGTACGGAAGGTTACCCTGACCAGATGAGGTACTGCAATACCAATAAAACCAATGGGTCCGCAAAAAGCGGTCACCGTTCCGGCCAGCAAACTGGAACTCAAAAAAATGAGGAGTCGGCTGCGAACAATATGCACACCCACCGAGCGCGCATAGGTTTCGCCCAGTAAAAACGCATTCAACGCTTTGGTGCCTGATATTGCCAGCAAAGCCCCGGCAAAAGTAGCAGGCACCAATACATACAGTTGTCGGTAGGTTACGCTGCCCAAACTACCCATAGTCCAGACAATAAAAGATTTTAACATCGACTCGCTGCTGAAATACTGTAGAATGCTTACGACCGCCGAGGCCGCCGCAGTAAAAAGGATTCCCAGTATAAGAATGGTCATATTGTCGTTCACCCGAACAGAAACAGCCAAAACCATGAGCATAACCAGAAATGCCCCCAACCAGGCCACCAGCGCCAGCGACCAACTGCCATAAGCTGTGAAAACCCCAAAGAATAGGGTCGAAGAAAACCCTAGGGCAAAAACCGCAACCCCAAGACTGGCTCCGGCAGAAATCCCCAGAACATAAGGGCCCGCCAAAGGATTCCTGAAAACAGTTTGCATCTGCAATCCGCTTAGCGAAAGGGCTATGCCGGTAACTACCGCAGTTATGGCCTTGGGCAAACGAAAATCGATTATAATGGTTCGGATGGTTTCATTTACTCCACCACCCCCGGTTAATGCCCTAATACCCTCGCTGGCTGGGATGTAGACCGACCCCAACAATACATCGGCCAAAAAGAGCAATACCAGCATTAGCAGTAAAACAGCAAAGTATATCCCATGCGTTGCCTTGCTTGTAACCAATGTCTTAAAGTGGGTCCTCCCCATTTTATTTAATTTTCAGATAATAATGCAGTGAATCGGGATAACTGCTATGAAAGATGGCGATAAGGTCCGACAAAATCAGGTGAGGCTCCATGGTTCCCCTTTCCCAAAAATCGTACCCACCCCCTGGCGACATTCGCAAATTGTTGTTGTAAATTTTTCCCGTCGAGAAAACCCCGAACTTCTCAAAACGGCTATCGATGTCAACCATTTCTTTGGCTGTTCTTACGGTGCCTGTGTTGAGCCAAACATCAGCCTGACTCGCCCAGATAAGTGCCTCCTCGTAAGAAATTATAAAACTTTCGAGCGATGGCTGGTTTTTACCCAGATAGTCACCCCCTGCATCAGCCACCAGTTTGGCCATAAATGAATTGCCTCCAGGTACCCACCAGCTTTCGCGGTAGGGCAATCCAACCATTACGTTGGGTTTTACGGCTTGACGTGAATGGGAAGAGACCAAATGATTGTATGCATCAGCAATCGAAGTAAAAAGGGAATCGGACTGCACGCGTTTGTTAAAAAAAGTGCCCACAAATTTGACCCATTCTGCCTTGCCCAATGGCGAGTTTTCAAGATATTCGGCATTCAGCACGGCAGTGATGCCAAGATCATCAAACTTATTTAGAAATCCGATGATTTCACTGTCGACTCCATAAACCATAACAACATCGGGTTGCAGACTAATAATGGCCTCAAAATTGAGATTTTGTCCGTAACCCACATCTGCAATCAGGCCTTCTTCAACACGCTTCAAAACCTCAGGATGCGACACAAATCTGCTGCCCGAAAGCCCGACAATCTTGTCGGTTTCTCCAATGGCATCAATAAATGCAATATGGGTAGTCGATAGGCAAACAATACGGTTAATGGGAGTCCGAATCACCTTACGACTGCTAAGGAATTCTGGAACAATAGAATCGCGGGGAACCAAAAAATAATCGACCTGCACCTGACGAGCCTTTTCCCATGGATTTATCACAGAAAGCTTTGTAACCACTCCATCCTGCTCAATTGAAAAACCAACAGCATATTGGTTCTTAGATTGTGCCATACTTGGACGCTCAATGCATCCACTCATGAAAACCGCAGCGATAAATCCAAGTCCCAAAAATAGGGCTGGGTGTATAGGAGACTTATTGCCCATTGTAAATAATTTTAGTAGTATGAAATCGGCCTCCAACCTGCAATCTAAGCACATAAAACCCAGGAACATTTCCTGATAGATCAAGTTCCAATTGATTTGGATACATGAATTCGACTCCAAGCAAAACACGTTGAGCGTTAAGATTGTAAAGGGCTACTTCGGCATTCGCAAGTAAGGTTTCTGCAACTACCGTTACTTTGCGTCCAGACACAGGATTGGGAAATACCAAAAACCCTTCTGGAACTTCAACCAATAGCGAATCACTGGTTTTATAGGTAAGGTTGCAGGCAATGAGCTCTGCCACTAGGCTACCAGTCAGATTTCCATCGTGCAGTGAATTAAACGAAACGTAAACTCCATTCTGCTTCAGGTACAATGTATTCACCGATTGCGGTTCCCGGAGGCTTTGATAAAGCACCAACGTATCAACTACCGACAACCGACTGAATCCAACCGATATCAGAAAACTGTCGGCCGGCTCGATAATCTTATCGAATTCAACAAGATTCATGGCTTGCTGTATAAGATTGCTCAAGGCTATTGACTGCCGATGAACAAGCTCTGGCTGACCAAGATTATAATCATAAATCTCTATATCGATTACACTATTTGGAGAACCACTCTGGTGCACAATTTGCGCTATGCCAATGGATATTGAGTGCAACGAAGCACGCGTTGGGAGTTTGAATTTCTCGGCCACATGGGTAATGCCAAGATTGTTGCTTCCAGTGTAATAGCCGGCCCCCACGCTGTGGGGAATACCTGCAACCTGATGTACATCCTCCGACTTCAGATTGGTAAATGTTTTACAATAGTCCTCACCTTGGTAGAGCGGTCTGCCCGCCAACATAAGAGGATTTTGGTTGAGCGGATCAAGCCATGTTCTGAGGTTTTTCGAAGCAGTCTGGGAGAATGCCCACGCCTGATTGAAACGTGCAAAGTAGTCGTTGATCGGGTTGGAGCAGCTCGATGAACCTCCGGTAAGTGTGCCTACCAGCAAACCAGTACGGTCGAGCAACGGAGATCCAGATGCACCTCTTTCGGTGGCTCCGGCATTCCATTGGCTTATGCGCCAAAAGCCATTCGGGGTATAAAGAGGTGCCGAACCAAAGTTGGAAACCAACGGACGGCTATTGGCAACACTAATTTTTTTAATATCCCCCTGCGAATGATGAATGGCAGCAACGGTATCAAGAAGTTGAACCGATCTATTCCACCCCGCATAATAGGGTCTAAATGGCGGGGGTGGCAGAGCGCTAAGCTCAACCAGCGCAAAATCAAGACTATCGCTGTAGGCACGCAGGCTGCTCCCTGAAATTGAATGGGATATATCGCCATCGAGAGAACCACAGTAGGGGCTTTCGTAATTAAAATGGAAGAGTGAACTTTTTGCCAGGCTTTCGCTTCCGATGCAATGGCCAGCGGTAAGGACATAGGGCTTACCATCGGCGGCAGTATTGTTCATCAGGGTTCCGGTACAAAGTTCCCGACCGGCAATCATGATTCGACAGACACTGTTCTGAACTTCGCGCCAGCGATTGGCTTCCGCACAGTTTACATCTGGGATACAATCTCCTGCCACTGTACCAAGAGGACGGCGTTCGGCATTGATTTTTAAAATATCAACAAAATCGTGGTTAATAGACTTAATTACAAAGGGTACACGTTGACCAATGCGCTGCCGTGTTTCGTAATGCACAATAACCTCATCGCCAGGCAAAGGAGATAAAGCCAGGACATGCCCATCGTATATATTATTAGACGTAAAAGCCCCTAAAATATGCACAAGGTCGGGGGTATATACAAAGATGCGGTCACCGGTAGTTGGCTGAAATTGTTCCAGAATCAGGTTAATCGAAAAGGCATCGTGCGAGTGTATCCGCATTTGCCAAACATGCCAACCATCTAATGTAGTATGCCAAACGCCATGATTCGTCGGGGAGAAATCGACTTCGAAGGTATGCGCAAACTCAAAATTTTTAGCCGATTGATCGATCCATCTCGACTCTGCCTCCCAAAGCAACAGGGTATTGGATACCCAGGGCATCGATGTCCGCGGCAACCATTCGGAAACCAAGGCACTAGAACTACGGGGCCATCCCCCCTCCGATAGCTGGGCATTAGCGACAGGTACGAAAATACCACAAAACAGTAATACCAGTAGAATTCGTCTCATCGTGCTGCAGTAGAAACCCCAAAATTACGATTTATGAAACAATATAGGTAAAAGATAATGGATCAATGCAGAAATCGCAAAGTTGAAATTTTATCCTTACGGGATGGTGATACATTTGCAAACAAGCTATTAATTATAATCGAGGAAAATGAAGGTCTTGTCACTCTACCCCCCGAAATTTCAGCTATGTCCCAGCCAGCAAAAACCTCGAATGGGCCCCTGACGTGAACAGAGGAGCTGCTTTTGAGAACTTGGTGGTTGCGCTCATTCATATCGAAGCAGACGATGAATTGCATGATATCAGGAGTAGGGGAAAAAACTTGTCAACCACCTAAAGTGGGTTTGCAGAAAAAACAGCACAAAATCGGTGCTGTAGCATTCCTTTGCCCACCTTTCTGGTTCAAAGGCTTCATCACAATTCACCCTTGAAATGTTGAATCAGGCCCAAGAACGGCTTGTAAGCTCAGGGTATTTGGCAGCACAAACTCCATACGGCTATTTTCTTGAACTAAGCATCGAAGAGCACCGAGCTGCTCTATGGCAAGGGTGTGGGCAGAACTATAGAGCGTGATTAAAACATAAAAAAGGGAGTCCTAAGACTCCCTTTAAATACATTCAATTCCGTTTGCTATCGGAAGGCCATTAAAATCCTACCGGACAACGGAACACTTAATTAGTAACGGTTTCCTCCACGATCGCCGCCGCCACGGTTGCCGCCGAAGCCGCCACCACTGCGATTGCCACCGAATCCGCCACCACGATTACCACCAAAACCACCGCCGCCGCCGCCACGGTTTCCACCGCCGCCGCCGCCAAATGACCTTTTCCTGTCAGGACGGTCTTCGCGAGGTTTTGCAACCGATACGTTGATTACCTTACCATCGTATTCGGCTTGATTCAAATCTTCAATGGCCTTCTGGCCTTCTTCGTCGTTGTCCATTTCAACAAAACCGAAACCTCTTGATTTACCGGTAAATTTGTCGCTGATAACTTTAGCTGAAGATACGGCACCGTACTCTTCAAACAACTCTCTTAAATCGCTGTCGTTGACATCGAAACTTAAATTCGAAATGTAAATGTTCATTTAAACTAAAAATTGATAAATAAATAAAGGGTGAGGTTGATACAGGAGTATCTTCGATGCTTTTTAACGAGGAATCAATAAAAAGTTTAAAAACACACTGCAAACAAAGCTCATTTCGGGTACAATATTACGGAATTTATATTGGATAAATAGATGAGCCAACTTTTTTTTTACGAATGCAGCTATTTATTGACTTTTAACCAATTAAATGTTCCGGTTCACGCTATTATTATTCTTCACTAGATCTTATAAAAAGTACATCTCTTGACAATTGATCAACACTTTCCGCGACCCCTAAACCAGTCAAATCGAGTCATCACCAAAATGCATCCTTGATGCCTCGACCAAGGGGTTGATCCAAATAATACCAGAATTCTGAAAATATTAACAAAGAGGGAGTACATAAACATTTAATATCCAATATATTAGGACTTAGGTGAAGATCGATAAAAAATATAAATTTTTCGGAAACGTATCGTTCAAAAATCCTTATATTTATATTGTAAACCAAATCTATGCTGCGATGCTCGTCTGGGTTAACATTCTGCAGCAACCCTCAAACCCAAGTTGTAACAGAGCCCCAACTCGCTGAGGCTAGAAGTTAGCTTAGTGGTAATTACTACAACACATTCTTATTCAAAACTACATTAAAGGGTGAAGTCAGCACTTTAATCAATTACGAAACAGAATGAAAACAACCATGCACAGCAATTTCAGGAGCATAGTGCTACTGATGATGGTTTTTACAATTTTAGGTCCTTTCAAAAAAATTGATGCTCAAAACGGAATTGCCATTGCAATTGGCACCAGCTACAACTTTTCACAGGATCAGAAAACAACTGTCAGGTACACATTTACTACTGCTTATCCGGCTGAGTTCAGCCTTAAAATTGGAAATTGGGAAAGCACCCTTAATTGGAGTGCCGATTACGACAGAATTTACATACTCAACGATACGCTGGGTTATATAGGTCGCAATGATCAGTCGAGTGTTTCGAATCAGTTTCTGTTTCATATGTTCGAAAGCAAGGACAGTCTGGTCTTTAGACTGGGCGATGCAGGTACTTACCATATCGACCTGCACTCTGGACAAGCAGATAGCGGTTGGGGTGGCAAAACTTCGCAATCGTATACCATGCAGCTTCTTGCACGGTATAGGGCCGATGCCCATGAATCTAACGACAGACTCGAAGATGCAGCTCCCATTATAATAGGGGAAACTGTTACTGCATATCAGTGGAAAAAGGTTAAACTGCACAATGTTGGCGGCGATGAGGATTGGTATAAATTTACCCTAGACTCGCCGGGGGAATTAACCATCAACCTTTCCAATTGGGTTGCCACCCAAAACTGGAGTACAGATTTCGACCGGCTTTATGTATTAAACGGTCAAGGAACAGTAATCGGTTCAACCAATGCCGACCCTTACTATGCCCATATGATGGCAGGGGGCACTACCGAATCTCCAAAGGTAATTAAGATGAACCTCAGCCAAGGAGGCTCCTACTACATTCGCTTACATTCAGGGGTTGGCATCAGTAACCGCTCTTACTCATTCACAACCACTTTCAAACCTGCTAACGATTTGTTTGAACCAAACGACACCTTCGCCAGCTCGAAATTGATTGAACAGTCTGAAACCTGGCAGCAGGCATGGCAATGGCGCTCACTCGACTATACAATGAATGTTAAGGGCGATGAAGATTACTACCATTTTTGGGCTGCTGCAGCCGGGACCTACGGATTAACCCTGAAAGGTTGGATAGCTACCTTAAATTGGAGTGCCGACTATGACCGACTGTACATCTACGACGGACTTGGTAACAGCATTGGTTCTAGTCCTTATCGTTCCATGCTGTATTCGTTTCCAATTAACTTTTCGGTGCCAGCAGCAGGAAAGTATGTTCTAAGACTTCATTCGGGAATAGGATACTCGATAGCAGGGTATGAGTTCAAAATTACGGGGTTAATTACCAATGTCAACGAGACATCGATTCAGCCCATTCAGCAATTGCTCTATCCCAACCCAACTGAAGGAAGCATTACGATTCAATCAAAGGATTTCCAGGAAAAAGCTGCCACACTAACAATTTATACCACCAGCGGAACTATGGTGATGTTAACAACACTTTGGTCCGATAAACAGAAAATCGATTTGAGACACCTTCCGGATGGCCTATATTTGGCTGAAATCAAAACGGACAATTGGACGAAACATGAAAAATTTATAATCCGGGGCAATTAGCGCATCAGAATCAATATCTACCAAATTTCACCCTCGAAATTGTTTAAAACCTTACCGTGACCATTTTAAGGCACCAAACATTACATGGTAAGGGCAAATCAAAGCACAGCGGATCTGAATGTCTGATTTAGGGGGCTGACACAAAATTATATAGTACATTTGCCAATCGGGTGCAACCCAAATTTAAATCACCGAGAGAGCTAAGACAAGCACAATTTCCATCATTGAAGCAACGTGCTCAATCTCCTGAATTTCTATACCTGAATGAATCGTCCTTCAGAAAATTCCCTGCCGATTGAATTTAAAGAGCGGATAACGGATCGACTTGGATTGTCGGCCAATAGATTCTTCGAATCGCTGCTAGAGGAGCCTCCTGTAGCCATTCGAATTAACCCTCTTAAATGGAAACATCCAATTAAACTTGAGAAAATTCCCTGGAGTTCCAACGGTTACTACCTACAACAACGTCCCTCGTTTACCCTCGACCCTCTGTTTCATGGAGGTGCCTATTATGTGCAGGAACCTTCGTCGATGCTGCTCGAAGCTGCCTTCTCTGCTGTAAAAACAGAGCAACCTATAATGGTGCTTGATCTGTGTGGTGCTCCGGGCGGAAAATCGACCCATTTACTATCCTTAATGGGACCCGATGATCTTTTGGTGACCAACGAAGTAATTCGGTCGCGCGCAAGCATTTTGCAGGAGAACATCCAAAAATGGGGATATGGCAACGCAGTCGTTACCAACAGTGACCCTCGTGCATTTGCAAAATTTGGAGCCCATTTTGATGTGGTTATCGTAGATGCCCCATGCTCAGGCGAGGGTCTTTTTCGAAAAGACATGGGAAGCATTTCAGAATGGTCGATCGACAATACCCGGCTATGCTCCGCACGGCAAAAAAGGATTATAGCCGATGCATGGGAAGCACTGAAACCGGGTGGATTTCTCATCTACAGTACCTGCACTTATAATGAAGCCGAAAATGAACAGAACCTTCATTGGCTGGTACAGGAAAAAAATGCAACACCAGTGGAGCTACCCATGCACCCCCACTGGAACATTGACCCCATTCGACATCATGATGTTATAGGATATCAAGTATTTCCGCACAAAGTAAGGGGAGAAGGTTTTTTTATAGGGGTTGTTTCAAAACCAGGAACAGCGTCTGATCCGAAATGGCCTAAATCAAATTCAGAAAGATGGAAAGGAGTTGCCCCCAAAGTGGCCGATGAACTCCGGCATTATTTTTTGGAAGCGGGTATGGCACAATTTATTCAAAAAGAGGAAGTCAGTTATTATTTCCCTACAAGGTGGTTAAGTTTACTGCCAACCTTCGATCGGCACTTCAGTATTTTACAGGCCGGAATTCCAGTTTCAATGGAAAAAGGAACTGATTTTTTCCCCCACCCTGCCCTTGCATATGCCAATCAATATAGGCGGGGAAGCCTACCAGAGTGTGAGCTTTCGCTCGAAGCATCGATAAAATTTCTTAAAAGGGAAAACTTAAGCTTCCCCTTAGCACCTAAGGGCTGGTTGTTGTCGACCTATCAAAGTATTCCTTTGGGCTGGGTAAAGAATCTGGGCAACCGAGCCAACAACTATTTTCCAAAAGATCGACACATACGAATGGAAGCGCAAAATATTCCTGAGCCATGGTATTTGCAACCTTAGCTTTCGATACAAATACGCTTGATAATCGCAGGAGGCCACTTGAAGATGTGCCTTGCTAATTCACTAAAAAAGTCGTTTTTTTGTATTACAATACTTCTAAAAAAACTAAATAAATGGCAAAAGTAATGATAATCGGCGCAGGCGGTGTTGGAACCGTAGTTGCCCACAAAATGGCTGCACTGCCTGAGGTCTTCTCAGAAATTATGCTGGCAAGCCGAACCAAATCGAAATGCGACGACATTGCGCGAAAAATTGGGGGCAACCGTATTAAAACTGCCCAGGTAGATGCCGACAATGTTCCCCAGCTGGTAGCCCTGATTCGCTCATTTAAGCCCGATCTGATTGTAAATGTTGCCTTACCCTATCAGGATCTCACCATAATGGATGCGTGTCTTGAAACAGAAACCAGTTACCTCGATACTGCCAACTATGAGCCCAAAGATGAAGCAAAGTTTGAATACAAATGGCAGTGGGCCTATCAGGATAGATTTAAGAATGCTGGCATTACCGCAATTCTAGGATGTGGCTTCGATCCGGGCGTCACCAGCATCTTCACAGCTTATGCTGCCAAACATTATTTCGACGAGATTCACTACCTCGATATAGTCGATTGCAATGCCGGAGACCATGGCAAAGCATTCGCAACCAATTTCAATCCCGAAATCAACATTAGGGAGGTTACCCAGAGAGGCAAATATTGGGAAAACGGAACTTGGGTAGAAACCGAACCCCACCAAATTCACAAAGCCCTTCAATATCCCGGAATTGGTCCGAAAGAATCGTATGTTATTTACCACGAAGAGCTGGAATCTCTGGTAAAGAATTTTCCTACCTTAAAAAGAGCCAGGTTCTGGATGACCTTTGGTCAGGAGTACCTCACCCACCTAAGAGTAATTCAAAACATAGGCATGGCCAGTATTGAGCCAATAGTTTATGAGGGGAAGGAGATTATTCCAATTCAGTTTCTAAAGGCCGTTCTACCAAATCCGGGAGACTTGGGTGAAAACTACAAAGGGGAAACCTCTATTGGATGCCGCATTCGGGGGGTCAAAGATGGCAAGGAGAAAACCTATTACGTTTACAACAATTGCAGCCACGAAGTTGCTTATGCAGAAACAGGCACACAGGCTGTAAGCTATACGACAGGCGTTCCGGCGATGATAGGGGCAATGATGTACCTCAAGGAATTGTGGAAAAAACCGGGCGTTTTTAATGTCGAAGAGTTTAACCCAGATCCTTTCATGGCAGCCCTTAATCAGCACGGCCTTCCATGGCATGAGCTGCACGATGTTGATCTCGATATGGATTAAAGGCGACAATGAAATTGTTCTTCTATTGACCACCCTATACTTGCACCCTGTCAACAAGGGTGCATTTTATTTTTTAACCAATCGTTCAAATAATTAGAAATGAATCGCCCAGCGGAATTCAATTTCCAATCTTAAAAAAACGCTCGGCCCGTAAGCAAATATTGAGAATTTGGTCAATTGGTGAAAGATTGGAATGGTTATATTTAGTCCATAAAACTATCTCTATGTGGATAACCTTAATGTTGATTGTCATTTACCTGCTGTTACCGGTACTTCTAATTTACAGTACACACGCATGGTCGGCTCTTCGAAGAATTGGTGCAGTGGTGCTTGCTTATGGGGTTGGTCTTTTCCTTGGAAATATTGGGTTGCTACCGAAAGCATCAGAAGCCTACCAAAACCTCCGTGCATCGGCCGGAACAGCAGCACTCTCATCGAATGTGCTCGAAGAGCAATTGGTAAGTGGCAACCTTGAGCAAACCGATGTTTTTCTGAATCAGGTGGCCACAGTGCAGGACACGCTTATGTCGGTGGCAATTTTGTTGGCTATACCCTTGTTGTTGTTTTCGTTGGACCTCAGGCGTTGGATGAAGCTAGCCGGAGAGGCATTAAAATCTCTGGCACTGGCAATGGTCTCGCTTTTTGCAGCCATATTTATTGGCTACTTTCTATGGGGTCATGCCATTCCGGAGTCGTGGAAGGTGGGCGGCATGCTGGTGGGTATTTACACTGGTGGAACACCCAACCTGGCTGCCATTGCAACAGCCTTAGAGGTTAGTCCCAACATTTTTATTCTTACACATACTTACGATGTGGTTCTAGGTGCCATGTGCCTGCTCTTTCTGATGAGTATTGCCCAACGACTCTTCAACCGATTTCTACCCCGTTTCAGCGATCAGGAACACCACATAAAAATGGCAGAAGGCGATTTAACCACCAATGAAATTGATGACTTTTCGGGTATGATGAACCTTAAGACCATGGGGCAGCTGGGCAAAGCATTTTTGGTCACCATTGCAATTGTTGGAGTAAGTTTTGGATTAAGCTTGCTGGTCCCCAAATCGGCACAGATGACGGTACTGATACTCAGCATTACCTCACTGGGATTGGGTGCTTCACTTATCAAATGGATCAACCGAATACCCAAAACATTCCAGCTGGGTATGTACCTTATTATTGCATTCAGCCTAACCGTTTCGTCGATGGCCGATCTACGTGGCATGTTTCAGATTGAGTTTCTGAACCTTTTCCTGTTTGTAGCTATGGCAGTTTTTGGATCGATGATTATTCATGTATTGCTCTCCAAGCTCTTTAAGGTGGATACCGACACGACCATTATTACCATAACGGCGCTCACCTACTCGCCTCCTTTTGTTCCGGCAGTTGCAGCCGCTTTGCGCAATAAGGATATAATCATCAGTGGGTTAACGGTAGGAATTATTGGCTATGCATTCGGAAACTATGCCGGAGTCCTTATTGCCTATCTGTTGAAGCTCCTGTAGAGGACAACCCATCGGCCACTGCCTCAAAATAGGAATATACATCGCTGTAATCCTGAGTTTCCATTATATCGGCGCGCATTTTTGCAGCTCCCGGGAAGTTGTTGAGATAGATTTTGAAAAAACGCTTTAGAATATTGAAATTCTTGCGTCCAGCCCAGGTTTGCTCAAACAGCCGGGTATGCAAAAGCAATTGACCAATGCGCTCCGCAACCGGAACCTCTAACTTGCTGGGATCGAAAAACCAGGGGTTGTGAAAGATACCCCTGCCCACCATAATACCATCAACACCCGTGTTGGCAGCCAATTCAATTCCCTGATCCAGCGTTAACACGTCGCCATTGCCTTGAATGGGCGTATCAAGCCCCATTTGATTGCGCAAATTAACAGCCAGGGCCATTTGGTTCCAGTCGGCATGGCCTTCAGACTGCATTTTTTGGGTGCGTCCGTGCAGTGTTATAGAGCTCAATTGCTGCTCCAGCAAAAAGGGAATCCACCGCTCCGTTTCATGTCTCGAAACGCCTGTACGGGTTTTAACACTCACTGGAAGATGGGTAGCTGACTTAACCGCATGGATGATTTCAGCAGCTCTGTCTGGCGTATTGATTAAAGCACTGCATGCCCCCATTTTAATCACCTTACGCACCGGACAACCCATATTGATGTCGATGCCATCGAAAGGATAAGTATCGGTAATCCAACGGGTGACCTCATGGTATGCTTCTGGCGATAAACCCCAGATCTGTGCAACCAATTTTATCCCTGATTCTTGAAGAAGTCTTAGTTCAGAGGTATTTATGATGAGCCTGTCTGCCACACGCTTACGGCCGACAGGGTGGTTCAATCCTTCTACAGAGGCAAACTCAGTCATAACAACATGGAGTTGCCCTGGTGCACTCATGCGCATCGCAATTTCCCGAAAAACCGTATCGGTAACATCCTCCATTGGAGCCAGAGAAAAGATTGGTCCATTTGGATTCTTCCAGAATGTAGACATACCCTATCGATTGTTAAGGCTGCAAAAATAGAAAAATAAGCAGCCATACGGAAAACGCGATCCACTAGTATGATTCCCCGCCTACTCTAAAATCAGCTCAATTACGGGAATCTCCACATTCGGCTTAATCACCGGAAGTCTCAGATTAAGGTCGAATTCAGTGGCAATGCTTCCCTGCATATGATGTCCATATGGCGCAGTTATGGCTATCTCTGAGGCATCGTGCAGGAATTGGGCATACTTAACTTTTCCCTTGAATCCGGGCAAACGGAAGTTGGTAATCGGATAATCGAGCAAATGCAGATACAGTCGATTGGTTTCCGGGTTGTACGTTAGCAGCGTATGCTCGGGGGCTTCGAAGCCCGCAGGAGCCTCGGTGCAGCCGTAGATCGACCGGCCATGGTATTGCATCCATTCACCCATTTTCGAAAGCGCGGATTCGGCTCGGTGGTCGAAAGTTCCCCGACCCGTTGGGCCAACATTGAGCAATACGTTACCTCCTTTGCTAACACTCTCAATAAGCAAAACCAACAGCTGCTTGTTGTCCTTCCAAGTCATTTCGTCGCGATAATAGCCCCAACTCCCAGAAAAGGTTTGACAAGTCTCCCATGCTACTTTTTCACCATCGACCGTTGGCCAACTTTGAACCTTAAATTGCTCAGGAGTGGTAAAATCCCAACCTCCGGCAACATCCTTCAAATCGAGCCGATCATTGACCATGATTCCCGGCTGGAGCTGTCTTACCATGTCCAGCAATTCTATCGATCCCCAATCGTCGCGGCCCTTGCCATGCTCACCGGGATAGGAATAGTCAAGCCATAATATATCGCTTTTTCCATAATGGGTCATTAGTTCTCGAA
>CAYGIQ010000007.1:0-34847 GCA_964349885.1 uncultured Prolixibacteraceae bacterium
AAATACACCACGCATGATAACAGAGAGATCCCGTGAACTGCCCGCCCTTAAAGTACCGGAACACGCCATACGGCGTCTTTCGCTCTACCTGAGGTATCTTTACGGAGCAAAGGCCGATGGTGCCATTCTTGTATCCGCACCTGCAGTTGCGCGGGTACTTCCCTTCGAACCAACACAGATTGTAAAAGACATTGCACTTACCGGCATAAAAGGTAAAACCAGAAATGGATACAATACTATAGAACTGATCCGGGGCATCGAGTCCTACCTTAATTTCAACCCCACCCGCACCGCATTTTTGGTAGGGACCGGCAATCTTGGAAGTGCTCTTATGACCTACCGACAACTCGAAAGTTTTGGGTTGCGCATAGTAGCGGGGTTCGATACCGATGCCTCAAAATGGACACAGCAGGTCGATCAGATTCTCATTCTTCCCATCGAAAAGTTTGGTGAAATGGCCAGCCAGCTCAAAGTCGAGATCGGCATCATTACTACCCCCGAGAAGGTGGCCCAGCAGGTAGCCGACCTAATGATCGAAAACGGCATAAAAGCCATCTGGAATTTTGCACCTGTGCTTATCCACACCCCCGAAAACATCATAGTTCAACACACCTCGATGTATTCGAATGTGTCGATTATGCTCAAAAAACTAGAGATTCTGAATCAGCTTTAATCGGAGTTAATCTTGCATCTTTTACAGTGCCTAGATACAATGATCCTTTTGAACCGGTTTCATGGTTGATCAGGTTTCGCTACTTTTGAGCCGTTATGCACCAAAATGCAGCTTTATGACCACTACCCTTGCAAGCTTAATTGCCGAACGAGCCTCCATAAAAGAGAATCAGGCGAAGGCCACCATACAATTGCTCGACGAAGGCTGCACGGTTCCCTTTATTGCCCGCTACCGGAAAGAGAAAACCGGCAACCTCGATGAAGTTGCCATTGCTGCTGTGCAAACTGCATACAATCGACTGCAGGAACTCGAAAAGCGCAAACAAACCATCCTTACCACCATTTCAGAATTGGATGCCCTCACCCCCGAACTGCAACAGCGTATTGAGCTTTGTTACGATCCAAGCGAACTCGAAGACATCTACCTACCCTATAAACCCAAAAGAAGAACCCGTGCTACCATTGCACGTGAAAACGGACTTGAGCACTTGGCCAAAATTCTAATGGCACAGAACGAACGAGACCCTGAAGGCAGGGCAAAGCAGTTTTTGAGCGAAAAAGTTCGCACTACAGCCGACGCTCTTGCGGGTGCACGCGACATTATTGCGGAATGGGTCAGTGAAAACGAACGGGCACGCAACCTGGTCAGGCAAAGCTTCAAAAGAGAGGCAATTGTTAAATGCCGGGTGGTCAAAGGCAAAGAGTCGGAAGGAGAAAAATACCGCGATTATTTCGATTGGCAGGAGACGCTGAAAGGGTGTCCTTCGCACCGGCTGTTGGCCATGCGGCGTGGCGAAAAGGAGGGTTTCCTGAATGTTTCGATTTTGGCCGACGACCCTAAGCTTGTCGATAAGTTGCAGACCATTTTTGTTAAAGGATTTGGTGCCGCATCGGAGCAGATACAACTCGCTATTGCCGACAGCCTGAAACGACTGATCTCCCCATCGATTGAGACGGAATTTGCACAATGGTCGAAAGAGCGGGCCGACCGCGATGCCATTGCAGTGTTTACCGAGAATCTGAGGCAGCTATTGCTGGCCCCTCCCCTCGGAAATGTGCGTTTGCTTGCCCTCGATCCGGGATACCGAACCGGTTGTAAGTTGGTATGCCTCGATGCATCGGGTCACCTGCTGCACAATGAAACCGTTTATCCGCACCCACCGCAAAACGACCGTAAGGTAGCGGCCAAAAAAATCACAACACTGGCCGAGGCATACCAAATTGATGCCATTGCCATTGGGAATGGAACAGCCGGTCGTGAAACCGAGCAATTCATAAAAAACCTGACCTTCTACAAACCACTCAACCTTTATGTGGTCAACGAAGATGGTGCTTCAGTCTATTCTGCTTCGGCAGTTGCCCGCGAGGAATTTCCACAATATGATGTTACAGTCCGTGGTGCCGTGTCTATTGGCCGCAGACTTATGGACCCACTGGCTGAACTGGTAAAAATAGACCCTAAAAGTATTGGTGTTGGGCAATACCAGCACGATGTGGATCAAAAAGAGCTGAAAGAGAGTCTCGATCGGGTGGTTGAATCGGCGGTTAACAGCGTGGGCGTGGATGTGAACACCGCCAGCCGGCAACTGCTTACCTATGTTTCGGGACTTGGGCCTCAGCTGGCACAAAACATCATCGACCACCGGAAAAGCCATGGTCCGTTTCCATCGAGAAAGGCGATTATGGCGGTTCCACGCATGGGATCCAAATCGTTCGAGCAATCTGCTGGTTTTTTGCGCATTCGCGAAGGGAGCAACCCACTCGACAACTCAGCAGTGCATCCCGAATCATACTTATTGGTCGAAAAAATGGCCGCAGATCTCGCCACAGGTGTTGATGCCCTCGTTGGCAACGGCGAACTCCTTAAAACCCTCGATTTAACCCGCTATATTACTCCCGAGGCTGGTTTGCCAACGCTTACCGACATAGTAGGCGAACTGACAAAACCTGGCAGAGACCCCAGAAAACAGATCAAAGTGTTTGAATTTGCTGAAGGGATTTACCGCATCGAGGACTTGCAGGCAGGCATGGAACTCCCCGGAATTGTAAACAATATAACCCGATTTGGTGCCTTTGTAGACATAGGCGTTAAACAATCGGGACTGGTTCATCTGTCGGAAATGGCCAATCGGTTCGTGTCCGATCCCAATGAAATCGTGAAATTACACCAGCATGTAAGGGTCAGGGTAATAGATGTAGATCTCTCCCGCGGAAGAATTCAACTCTCAATGAAGCAAGCCCCGAAGATGGAATAGAGCTACTCTTCGCTTTCGTCCTCGTCGAACTCCTGTTCGAATTCCATTTCAAGAAACTCTTCGGCTTGTTCAACCAGCTGTTTAACCAGCTCATCGTTGTCGGGCTCGTCATCAATCCAGTGAATTGCCTGGTTGCTCCAAAAATCCTCAATGTCGCTTTCAATAATAAAACGGGGATTTTCGTTGTGCACCACGTAAATAGATTCGGGAGTCTCGAGGGAGTTGTCGGCCAACAGAAATTTTGGAAGCATGTTATTCCTTTTAGTGTTATAGAGCAAATGTACGCATTTTTTGAATAACGAATGATGTAAATTCTGTTAACCGCAGCAGTCAGAAACGTTTACTTTGGCTGTTTTACCGCGGTTTGAATGGGTTCAAATTACACAAAAGAAGGATTCAAGGCGACTTCAGCTCTACCAAGGTAATCCCTGCTCCCCCAAATTGAACATGCTCATCGCGGAACGACTGCACCATCGGTTCGGTGCGTAAAAAATTGCGTATCATCTCTTTCAAAATACCATGTCCTTTACCATGCAGAATGCGCAACGATGAAGCCTCAAACATAATAGCCTCATCTAAAAATGTTTGCACCCTAGGTATGGCCTCTTCGGCCCGCATACCCCGCAGATCAATTTCAGTTTTGAAGCTCATTCGACGTTCGCTGTAATCGAGTGTCATGGCCACTCCGCTGCGCCCCTTGCGACGCTCCTCCTTGCGGGCCTCATTTCCGCTCAATTTGACAATATTGTCGATGGGCATCGAAATCATAAGGTTGCCCAAAGCAACTATGGCACTCTTTTCGTTAAAGTCAACCAATTCCCCAATGCTGTCTTGCGATATCACTTTAACCTTATCGCCCTTCGCTAGCTTAACGGCCACTGTCGTTTTACCATCGTCGGCGGGCAAACTCGCAACCGCTTCTTCTTCCTGAGACTTCCGCTTTCTCTTGGTAAGCTTTCCCAATTTTCGCTCTATGCGCTCATCTTCATTTGTTCCAAAATTGTCGACCGATTGTTTAACCGCTTCCAATGATTCCCTGACCTGCCGAGTCTTCTCACGCTCTGCCTGGGCTTCCTTGATCTCACGAATGGTGTTTTCAATCTGTCGGTTGGTTCCCGCCAGCAAAGCAGCGGCCTCCTCCCTAGCCTTGGCCATGATCTCCTTCCTCAACATCCGGATCTCCTCCAACTCCTTCTGATAGGATTCCGCCAACTCGTCGACTGTCTTTTCGACCTTCCGGATGCGCTGCCGTTTGCTCTCCCAATAGTGCTTGTCGCGGGCAATTGAGCGCAAATTCCGGTCGAAATCGATCTGCTTCTTGCCCACTTTCTCGGTTGCATCGTCTAGAATTTCATTGGGCAGCCCTATTTTACGGGCAATCTCGAAGGCAAAGGAGCTGCCGGGCTTCCCCATTTCCAATTGAAAAAGCGGATCCATGCGCTGGGCATCGTACAACATAGCACCGTTAACAATACCCTCGACCGACGATGCAAAATGTTTCAGATTGGTATAGTGTGTGGTAATTACCCCAAAGGTTTTCAACTGATTCAGACGGTTCAGAATAGCCTCGGCAATGGCGCCGCCGAGCATGGGTTCGGTACCGGTACCAAACTCGTCGATCAGCACGAGCGTGCGTTCGTGGCTGTTTCGCACAAAGTGTTTCATGTTGAGCAAATGGGAGCTGTAGGTACTTAGATCGTTGTCTATCGATTGCTCATCGCCAATATCGATAAACAGTTGTTGAAACAAGCCGGTTTTACTTCCCTCCTCTACCGGAATCAGCAATCCGCATTGCAACATATATTGCAGCAAGCCAACAGTTTTAAGACAAACCGATTTACCCCCTGCATTGGGTCCTGAAATCAAAAGTATGTGGTTTTGCGCGTCAAGCAAGATATCGAGTGGCACCAGAGGCCGGTTCTCACGCCTGAGAGACAATAGGAGCAACGGATGTGCGGCCTTTCGCCAATCCATCAGACTCTTGTCGGCAAAATCGGGTCGGATGGCACCAAATTCCCGAGCCAACAGTGCTTTGGCCCTTATAAAATCGAACTCTCCAAGCAAGGTGTTGGCAAAAATAAGGGCATCGATATAGGGTCTGATATCTGAGGATACCTCCACCAAAATCCTTACAATCTCTCGTCGTTCGGCATATTCAAGCTCCCTAAGCTCGTTGTTCAGCTCCACAATTTCGGAAGGTTCTACATAGGCCGTTTTTCCGGTGGCCGACTCATCGTAAACAATTCCCTTTAACTTCCGCTTATTGGCCGCAAGAACTGGGATAACAGCCCTACCATCGCGAATGGCAACCGAGGCATCGGATTCTACCCATCCGTCTTGCTGCGCCTGCTTCATAATGGCATGCAGTCGTTTGGAAATTCCAGATAGTAGTGTTTGCATTTTCTTCCGCAGGGAAGCCAGTTCCGCAGATGCATTGTCCTTAATATTTCCCGTTTTGTTCAACACCCGGTCTATCCGATCGGCAATGAATGGATAGATTTGTATCTGACTGGCCTTGGCCGAGAGCAATGGAAGCAGTTCAGCACGCTGGGGATTAAAAAAGGCCACCAATGCACGGAGTGTGTCGAGCGAGCGTTTGAGGTCGAACAACTCCTCCACTTCGAGAAACCGACCGTCTATGCGAATGCGTTGCAAGGGCTGCCTGATATCGAAATAGTTGCTCGTGGGAAAAGTCAGATTGTCCCTAAGAATTCTGAGAAACTCATCGGTCTCGGTTAGCAGCTGCAATACCTCCCCATATTGTGTGCGAAAATCAACTGCATCGGCATGTTCTTCACCCAGCCCGCTAAGACAGCGAGCGCGGAGCATCTCCCGTATCCGGTCGAAGCCAATCTTGGTCTCAAAATTATCGGGATATACAGCCTTCATTTCGGGCGGTAAAGGTAGCCAAATCTGCAACAGAAATTTACGCCATCGACCGGTTAACCGCAATTCGGGCCATAAGTTCGATGGTACGCAACCGATCTTTATAGAGGTTGTGACCATTTACTTTAACTACATCAAGCGATGCATCGGAGTTGTCGTCCCAGCGGCGGCAGAGGTAGAGCGGTTCATAAATGCGACCAATGCGGTAATGGCGCGAAATCCGCAAACCCACCGCATAATCCTCCCCGTAACTGGTATTTGGAATTCGTATGTCGCGCAACAAAGGAGTATAGAAAGCCCTCGGCGCCCCTAAACCATTGATGCGCAAAGCATTGTTTCGACCATTATCGGGAGTCCACTCTCTATGGTCGATAAGACCGGGAGGGATCTCCTCCAAATCGAAATTGACCATTTGGTAAGAACCCACAACCATAGCGCATGATTCGGCTTTAAAACAATCTACAATGCGCTGCACCGTGCTACTGTCGATATAGAGGTCGTCGCTGTCGAGCTGCACAGCAAACCGTCCGCAACGCTCATCCATAACCGCGGTAGTCCAGCAGCCTCCGATGCCAAGATCGGTGCGTTCCGGAGTAATCAAAATCAGCCGGTTGTCCTCAGTAGCCAACCGTTGCAATATCTGCGTGGTGCCATCGGTAGAATGGTTGTCAACCACCAGTAGGTTGAATGCGAACGACGCTTTTTGGGAAAACACCGACCGGACTGCATCTTCAATGGTTTTAGCTCGGTTGCGAACAGGAATAACCACCGAAGCCTCCACCGAAAAAGGGGTTTTAAAAAGATCCAGTTCCGTAAATTCAGGCTTGAGCCACGCACCAACCGCTTTGAGATGCAGGGTGCAGGCAGCCTCCATTTCGATCTGAACTGCCCGGTTGCGGGGATCGACATAATCGAACTGTTTTTCGCCCGACTGCCGAGTATCCTCTTCTATTTCGGTGTAGAGATATTCGGGAATTCGCACCAGCGGTCCCAGTCTGGAAGCGGCAAGCCGCAGATGGTAAAGTGCTGAATATTGGTAATCTGTATGCATTTTCCGGGCTGTGGCCACCATTGCATCGGTACGGTAAAGCAATACCGAGCCAAAGTTGAAATCGTCGCGAAGGCTGCCCTCTTGGTAATCGATTACTGGATTTGGACTTACAATGTCGTTCGTTGAAGCATAGTAATCGGCATAAACCATGGCTGCTCCGGTATCGGCTGCAACCTGGGCAAGCCGCTCTATTCCCCAAGGCCCCATAAGCAGGGCGAGCGATTTGGTATAAAGCAGGCTATATTTGCTCTTGGAGTGCGAGGCAATGGCCTTCACTGCCTCGGAAGAAGTGAACCGCCCGGATTGCAGTAGATTCACTCCCGAAGGAAGCACCGGTTTGGATTCACCCTCGGCCGCAATTACATAAATTTGCCGCACAAGCGGACTTGCCTTGAGCGATTCGATGGTTTGCCGAAGGCTTTCAGGCGAACCATTCATTAAAAAACAATCGACTGAGCAGCTCATTCACTTAACTTTATTGATTTGATTATGGTTTTTGTGGGCGCCCAAATCGATGGGGTAAAAACCGGCAACTGGAGGGGCCCACCCCTCAAAAGTAAGGCTTTTTTACAGAAAAAAGGTGCCTTCGAGAACCTCAGGCACCCGGCTGCACGAGAACCTTTGGAAACTGGCTGCTCGAAAACCTCAGGCACCCGGTTGTACGAGAACCTTTGGCAACTGGCTGCTCGAAAACCTCAGGCACCCTGCTGCACGAGAACCTCAGGCACCCTGCTGCACGAGAACCTTTGGCAACTGGCTGCTCGAAAACCTTTGGCAACTGATTGCACGAAAACCTCAGGCAACTGATTGCACGAAAACCTCAGGCACCCGGTTGTACGAGAACCTTTGGCAACTGGCTGCTCGAAAACCTCAGGCACTCGGCTGCACGAGAACCTCAGGCCCCTGATTTTATTGGTAGCATACAAACGGTGCCTGAGGCTCCCGAAGGCCCGTTTGATATATTGCCCCCCAAATTCGCAATTCATACCGGGCTTTCCTATCTTTGCAGCAACAAAGCACCCAACTGCTGATCCTGACATACCAAAAAAGCTTTCTCCATGATCATCATAGCCGACAGTGGCTCAACAAAAACAACCTGGAACCTGACCGACCCTGCTTCGGGAACCATCCAGTCGTTGGTAACAGTAGGCATCAATCCATTCTATCAGGATGAAGAATCGATTTATTCCCTGATAAAAGATGCATTTGGTAAAGCACCTGGCATTATAGATACAGTCTATTTTTATGGAGCCGGCTGCGCCAACCCCGAAGTAAACCGGATAGTGAGCAATGCCCTCGAACGCTTTTTTAACGCCCATGTTACAGAAGTGGCCAGCGACCTATTGGCAGCTGCCCGGTCGCTCTGTCAGCACTCTGAAGGCCTCGTTGCCATTCTTGGCACCGGCTCTAATTCCTGTTATTACGATGGAAATGGCATCGCGGCACAGGTGTCCCCTCTTGGTTTCATTTTAGGAGACGAGGGCAGTGGTGCAGTGCTTGGGAAGCGACTATTGGCCGACATCCTAAAAAACCAGCTTCCTGCCAACCTCGTGCAACACTTTTTCGAAGCCTATCCCATTCAGAAGGCCGACATCCTTGACCATATCTACAAAAAACCATTTCCCAATCGTTATGCAGCGGGATTTACACGCTTTATTGCACAGCACATTCAGGAACCAGCTATGCAAAACTTGGTGCTATCGGAATTCAAAGCATTTATACAACGTAACATCCTTCAGTACGATGCCGCATCGCAACTGCCGTTGCATGCTGTCGGGAGCATAGCCTGGCACTTCAGAGACCAGCTGCGCGAAGCTGCCAAAAACGAAGGCATTGCCATCGGCAAGGTAGTTCAGGACCCTATGCCTGGATTGCTAGCATACCATCAAGCAGAATAGCGCATTAACCCTTCCCTAAACAGCACCTTGGGCATCGACTACTGCGATGGCGGCCATATTCACAATCTCCCGTACAGAGCTCTCCATCTGAAGCACGTGCACCGGTTTGTTCATGCCCATTAGGATAGGCCCAATGGCTTCGGCCATACCAAGGGTTTGAAGGGTTTTGTATAGAATATTCCCACTCGCCAGGTCCGGGAAGACAATGGTATTAACTTCACTATCCTGCAATACAGTAAACGGGAATTTCCGTTTGCGCATTTCACCATCAAAGATGTAGTTGGCCTGCAATTCCCCATCCACCAGCAACTCGGGATGCTCTTTGTGCAGTCGGGCAACCGCATCGGCAACATGCCGGTGATTGTGGTGGCCTTCGTACGATCCAAAGTTCGAGAACGAGGCAAAGGCCATAACTGGCTCTATACCAAACTTTTTCACCTCGGCAGCTGTAAGCAGGGCTATTTCCACCAAAGCATCGGTATCGGGTTTCACATTTACGGTTGTGTCGGCAAGAAATACCGGACCCCGTTGCGTAATCATAACGTACATCCCGGCAATTCTTTGAACCCCGGGCTTTACGCCGATACAATGAATAGCAGGCTTAATGGTGTCGCTGTATTTGCGCGAAAAACCTGAGATAAAAGCATCGGCCATACCCATCTCCACCATCATAGCGCCAAAATAGTCGCGGTTGTACATGTGATCTAAAGCATCTTCGAAGCTCATACCCCTACGCTTTCGTTTTCCGTAAAGCAATCTGGCCATCTTTTGTCGTTGTGGCTCAAGTGCCGGATCGTGGGGATTGATAATTTCGGGTTGCGGTATATTGATCTGATGCTCTTCGATGAGGGCGTGAATAATGGCCGGATCGCCAATCATTACCGGATGGGCAATCTTCTCGCGAACAACGGTTTCTACAGCTTTCAGAACCTTAAAATTGTTGGCTTCGGCAAATACAACCCGCTTGGGGTTCTGACGGGCCTTTGCCCGCACATGCATAACCAGTTTATTGTCGCGGCCCATTCTCCGGATCAGCTGCTTCTTGTACTCCTCCCAATCGGCAATTGGGGCCCGCGCCACACCCGTTTCGACTGCCGCCTTGGCTACTGCCGTGGCAACGGTGGTAATGAGCCGCGGATCCATTGGTTTGGGAATCAAATACTCCCTTCCGAAAGATATGTTCTGCAAATTATAGGCCTGACTAACACCATGGGGTACATCCATGTGGGCCAGTTCGGCCAGCGCATAAACGGCTGCCAGTTTCATCTCTTCGTTGATGGTGGTAGCCCGTACGTCGAGGGCTCCCCTGAAGATAAAGGGAAACCCAAGCACGTTGTTTACCTGGTTGGGATAATCGCTGCGTCCGGTAGCCATTATTACATCCGGACGGGCAGCAACCGCCAATTCATAAGCAATCTCAGGATCGGGATTGGCCATGGCAAAGACGATGGGATTGTGGGCCATGCTCTGCACCATTTCGGCAGTAACGACGTTGGCTACCGAGAGACCGAGGAATACATCGGCGCCTACCAGAGACTCCTCGAGGGTGTTGATTTCGCGGTCGGTGATAAACTGCTGTTTGATGGCATTCAGGTTCTTTCGCGAACGATTCAATACCCCTGTGCTGTCGAGCATTACCACATTCTCCGGTTTAACACCCAGTGCCAGATAGAGTCTGATACAGGAGACTGCAGCTGCCCCGGCTCCACTCACGACCACTGTAATGTCTTCGGTCTTCTTTTCGGCAAGCAGCAGCGCATTGATCAGGGCGGCTGCCGAGATGATGGCGGTGCCATGCTGATCGTCGTGAAATACCGGTATGTTTAACTCGGCCTTCAGACGGTCCTCTATCTCGAAACACTCCGGAGCCTTGATATCTTCAAGATTGATTCCGCCAAAAGTCGGCGCAATCGCTTTTACAACCTGAATTAACCGTTCAGGATCTTTTTCGTTCACCTCTATATCGAAGACATCGATATCGGCAAATGTTTTGAACAAAACACCCTTTCCTTCCATTACAGGTTTCCCGGCTTCGGGGCCTATATCGCCAAGTCCAAGAACAGCGGTTCCATTCGAAATTACAGCCACCAGGTTTCCCTTGGCGGTGTATTTGTAAACGTCGTCGTAATTTTCGTAGATGGCCAAACACGGTTGCGCAACACCCGGAGTATATGCGAGAGATAAATCGTATTGGGTACTGTTGGCTTTGGTTGGAACCACTTCGATTTTACCTGGACGCCCCGACGAATGGTAGTCGAGTGCCTCCTGCCTGCTTATTTTTGCCATAATAGGTTGAGTATTGATTTGGTTAATACAAATTTCGGAATTAAAATTCACATAGCGATGTGACTTTCGGTCACGGAAGAAATTTTAAAACTTAACTATCTTAGCCCGATGGTAAAAATTGTGGTTACAACCTTATGAAGTATCCGATCGCTGCCCTTTTCATGCTGCTGGCCTCCCTGTCAAATCTTCTGGCTCAAGATCATTCAGAAGCATTGCAGCGATGGCACAACAACAAATACTCCATGTTTATCCACTTCGGTCTCTATTCAGAACTGGGAGGTGTATGGAACGAAAAACCAGTTACCGTTGGCTATAGCGAACAGATTCAGGCCCATGGCGGAATTATGTCTGACCTGTACGAAGAGGTTGCCCGAAATTTTAACCCATACCAATGGAATGCCGATTCCATAGTAGTGTTGGCCAAAGAATCTGGGATGCGCTCGGTGGTTATTACCTCCAAACACCACGACGGATTTTGCATATATCCTTCGAAATACACCAACTTCAATGTGGTGGAAGCTACGCCATTTGGACGCGACCTGCTGATGGAACTTTCGCAGGCCTGCCAGCGGCACGGCCTGCAATTTGGACTCTACTTCTCGCTCATCGACTGGCGGCTCCACCCATGGACAACCCATAATGCCAACCCCATAAGCGATGCACATCACCTATACAATTTGAACCAGATTCGGGAGCTTTTAACCAATTATGGTCCTGTTTCTGAACTATGGTTCGATATGGGGTCGCTTACAGAATCGCAAAGCGACGAACTCTACATACTGGTAAAATCGTTGCAGCCCAGCTGCATGGTGAGCGGTCGCCTGGGAAACAACCGTTACGACTTTGCCGTGATGGGCGACAACCAATATCCCGACTACACCATCGACGCCCCATGGCAGACTCCTGCTTCGATCTTCAACGAAACCTGGGGATACCGCTCGTGGCAGGTTCATGGAGATGTAAATACAAAGATTCGGGAGAAACTGCTTAGCCTCATTAAGGTGGTGAGCCGCGGAGGCAACTACCTACTCAACATTGGCCCCGACGGAAATGGATCGGTAGTTCCCTTCGAGGCAGATGTCTTAAAGGGCGTCGGTAATTGGCTCAAAGCCAATGGTGAGGCAATATACGGAACCAAGGCAAACCCTTTTCCCACAGCCTTTCCATGGGGCGAAATTACTGCCCGCGACCATCGGCTCTACCTAATCCTGAGTGGTTCACCCACCGGGCTTATAGAGTTGCCATTCCACAGCGGAAAGGTCCGCAAAGTATATATGCTCAACAACCCCGATCGGCCGGTAACCTTCACGTACAAGAAAAACAAACTCATCCTTCAACCCCTTGCCGCTGCATTCGAAGAATTCGATTTTCAGGTGATGGTAGTGGAGATGTCGCCCGGATTCGTTGCAATGCCCACCGAGTTGATACCAGCAACCGGCACAAGACTGAACTGGCACAATGCCATCAAGCACTACAGCTATAGCACCATCGACTATTACAACAACCACCGCAGTGTGGTAAAATTATCATGGACCCTCGCCCCCTCCAGTAATGAGATCAAACCGATTGTTTATCTCACCGAAGGAGAAATTGGCCGATCGCTCAACCTGCGCATCAACGGGACAAATGTCACCGTCGAACCCAATAAATCATCAGCCATTCCAATGGGTTCGAACCCAACGGGTTTATCATGGCAAAATCCCTACCTGGCAGGTCCAGCTCGTGGGAGTTTCGACCGAACCCACGGACCGGTGGGCAGTGAAATTTCAACCCAAGCTGCTTGGGGTGCCAACCTCCAATGGAAACTTCAGGAACAGACCGATAGCTTTGTCGTTTCGGGGCGACCGCGGGAGTCGGTTTACTACCTTCAGGAAGTTTCTTCAGAAATAGCGCAACCCGCGCTGATCAGAATTTACAGTGGAGATGCCCTGCAGGTGTGGCTCAATGGCGAAGAACTGGCCATGCACAACCATCCAAGAGATAGCAGCAATACGCCCGACCTGCTGTTGCTGAACCTCAAACCAGGCAAGAACCAGTTGTTGGTTAAATTTTACAACCGATACAAATACACCCATCGGTTTGCTGTCGACACCCAACCCAATGCAACCATGTATCAACTTGCATTGCCAGAATTTCGAATGAAAGCCCGCGAAATCAATATGGTTGAATTGCTCCAGTTTGGAGGAAAAACACCACACGATCCGGCCAGACTCACCAATGTTTCCATTCAGTTATAGAACGTAATACTTTAAAAAATACAGATATGCAGATTGTTGTGCTTGATGGGTTTACGCTAAATCCGGGCGACCTTAGCTGGAAATCGATGGAAAGTTTGGGAGACCTGAAAGTTTACGACCGGACTGCCCGTAGTGAAATTGTTGATCGGGCCAAGAATGCGAAAGCCATCTTTACGAATAAGGTCTTAATCGACCGTGCGATTTTGGAACAACTGCCACAACTTACATTTATTGGGGTACTGGCTACCGGGTTCAATGTAGTTGATACGGTAGCAGCGCGGGAAGCAGGCATTACTGTGACCAATATTCCAGCCTACAGCACCCCCTCCGTTGCACAAATGGTATTTGCGCATATTCTGAATTTCACCAACCGGGTCGCTCATCATGCCAAGGAGGTTGCCGCAGGTCGTTGGGCGGGGCACACCGACTTCTGTTTTTGGGATACCCCCCAAACAGAGCTTGCCGGAAAAACATTGGGAATTATAGGATTTGGTCGTATTGGTCAGGAGGTAGCACGCGTTGGAGAAGCACTTGGAATGCAAATAGTATTTCACAACAGAAGTCAGAAAACGGGACTCCCTTCGTCATGGAAACAACTTCACCTCGATGCGCTGCTGGGGGTCAGTGACTTTGTGAGCATCAATACCCCGCTAACGATCGACAACCAGGGATTCGTGAATGCCACTTTGCTGGCAAAAATGAAATCCACTGCTTTTATCATCAATACCGGCAGGGGACCGCTCATCAATGAAGCCGATCTTGCCATGGCATTGAACAGTGACCAGTTGGCGGGTGCTGGCCTGGATGTTTTATCGACCGAACCACCGCACCCGGAAAATCCGCTGCTAAAGGCCAAAAACTGCTTTATAACTCCGCACATTGCATGGGCTACACTCGAGGCCAGAGCCCGTTTGATGGATATTGCAGTCAACAATCTTCACCAGTTTACAAAGGGAATGCCTATCAATGTAGTAAACTAAAACCCTCCTTGTCGATGTAGCAAACAGGTTGCCCAAAGACTCCATTTGCAGATTTCCAGTTAACAAACAGACAACAAAGATGGTCTAGACGCGTATAGGCAGTTTATGCTACCAACATTAAATGCACATTACTTCGGACAATTTCAGCAGATATTTTTGTCTTAAATTGAAACAATCGGGATAATTTTGTGAAAACTTGGGTTAAAACCCCACTTAAAATGAATCTTATATGGAAAGATTGACAAACCTCTACCATCAAGCAGACGAGCGCATTGTGCAGTGGATGAGCGAAAATGGAACGAATTGGCTCAGGGTTTCTATTGGCATTATTTTTATTTGGTTTGGCATGCTGAAATTCTTTCCGGGACTGAGTCCGGCCGAAGATTTGGCCATCAATACCATTCGAATACTTACCCTAGAATTGATACCCGACCAATTAATTATATACGGTCTGGCAACCTTGGAGACACTTATCGGGCTTGGGCTGATAGTTCACGCCTACATGAGGGTTACCCTATTGCTCTTGTTCATGCAGATGGCAGGAACCTTTCTACCCATACTATTTTTCCCCTGCGAGGTATTTTCAAGGTTCCCTTATGCCTTAACACTCGAGGGTCAGTACATCATTAAAAACCTCATAATAGTGAGTGCGGGCATCGTAATAGGTTCAACAGTGCGCAGAAAGTAGGCTACGAAATTGAATATTTTCGAAGCGTTTTGCTATATTTGTGGGTTGTGTGTAACACAGGATAACCAAAATCAGTCACCATGAACGTAAACCCAACTACCCTATCGCGCCGCGATTTTATGCGACTTTCGGCAGCAGCCCTTGCCGGATCGGCAATGGTACCCAATACCGCCTTTGGTTTGGATTCGATCCCAGCGCCTCTGAAACGCCCTTTCGGAAAAATACCCTTTGAGGTTACTACCTTTGGGCTAGGCGGACAGGGTTCCATTCAATGGACTCCCGATGATGTTCAACCTGTAGATATTATTTTGAAATCCTTCCGCTTGGGTGTTAACTACTACGACACATCCAATGTTTATGGACCCAGTCAGTTAAATTTTGGCAAGGCGTTTCGCAAGCTGAACCTAATACCCGGCACTCCCAGCTACAATGCCAGTTTAAGGGCCAAAACCTTTATTACAACCAAAACGATGATCCGTTGGGCCAAGGGAGGTTATCCTACGCTGCCCAATGTTAGAAACAGCACCAACGGTAGCCACGAAGAGGGTGCTGTAGCCGACCTGAAGCGTTCGCTTTCGCAGCTCTTTGGCAACGATGACGGACAATACCCCGCAGGTGCCTATGTTGACATGGTACTCATCCACAACCTTGTTAACTTCGAGGAAGTCGATGCTGTATATCAGGGGCTGGAAACTCCACTCGACACCAACGGGAACTTTGGAGCACTGATTGCCCTGAGGGATTTCAGAGATGGCACGAACATTACGGGTCTGAATCCAAAACATGAAAAGTTGGTGCGACACCTCGGATTCTCTGGTCACAACAATGCTCCGGCCATGATGGATATGATTCAGCGCGACCAATGGGGCTTGCTCGATGGGATGTTGGTTTCGATCAACGTAAACGATCGTCGATATCTCAACATGCAATACAATGTAATTCCTGTAGCCAAGGCCAAAAATATGGGTATTATTGGGATGAAGGTCTTCTCTGATGGTACGATGTACACCAAGCAACCCGGCTGGTCGCGGGTTCCGTCGGATGTAGTCCGATTTATTGGAACTCCTGAAGTACCCAGCAAGCCTCTGATAGAGTATGTGCTAACCACACCGGGGATCGACACCCTGATTATAGGCATTGGCGAGGTAAACGACGATCCGCTGCGGTGTCAGCTGGTGCAGAATTACTATGCTGCTCAGATTGAACCCAATCAGCTTAGCGAGCGGCAACGCCGCGATTTGGAAAAAATAGGTGAACGCGCAAGAGGTGGCGAAACCAACTACTTCCAGCTGCCCGACCAGGGGCTCACCCCACCGCGCAATGTGAAGATTGAAGGAGGCAGCAGGGTAAAACTATCGTGGGATACCAGCTTCGCAGGAAACGAACCTATTTCACACTACGAAGTTTTGAGAGAGGGAAAATTGGTGCAAACCATTCCGCATACGCCCCAAATCTCGAAGACTCCGTTTGTATGCCAAACCGAACCAGGCAAAAGCTACCAACTTCTGGCAGTAGATGCGGCCGGACGTAAAGCCGCTTCCGAGACTTTGGTTATTTAGGGTCTATGGGGTTTTGCCGCTTAAGTTTAAGTACAATTTCCCCGTCGATATTGTACAACAGTAAGCCATCCGAACCTATTTCGGATTGTACAACCCGGCTTAGGTTTTGAATAAAGTCCTGCTCTATTTGCAGCGCCGGACATGCCATTTTTGTGCTGGCAATATTGAAGAAGGAGATTCCACCATTGTCTGATTGGGAATAATTTCCAAAAAAGTTATTGCAACCACCGTGGCCTGAAATCTGATTTCCAAGTGCTTTTACAATCAGATAGGGATGTTGTTCTGCAGCACCCCACCCTTCTTCGCTGCTATGCAGCTGCCAAATAGTTTCTTTGAGGACATCAGACTCTTTGATCAGAAAATTTGAGGCATGTGGTCCTGTAACGGGCGACACCGGAGTAAGCCGATTCTCGCCAACCCGGTATAACGAAGGCCAGTCTGAATCGGGGGGCAGCGCCAGTTCGATGGCATTTCCTCCATCGAGCCATCGAAAAGAACCTTTAATTTCGGAAAAGCCGGTAGATTCGAACAGAAATGTCTCATCGCTTTGCAGTAAAAGCATAATGGACGGAACGTCGCTTTCCGTTAATCGAGCGGTATACACCCCCTGCCAGTCGAGTGCGTTCTGACTGTAGTGCGCAGGATCGGGTACTGGCGTCGGCGGAGGTCGAAAAAGACAGGCACAACCTGTCAGCAATAGCAGCAGAATCGATGCGAGTAAATTTCTGAGTATTTTCCACATAACCTGTTCAGTTTTGGTTTTTGCAACCGCATCCGGGGGCAGATGCTCTTGTCAGGCAGTCATTCCTTAGGACAGCAGCGTTCCCTTGCCGTAAAATTATTTACCGAATGTACCAAAAATATGGTAATCCATAATTTCAAAATCTAAAAGTTCATTGGCAAACAGTGTATGGCAGTTCAGATCATCAAATTAATTTGACCATTGCTACAAGACAGGTTTAACCAACGGTATTCAATCAAATTTTAATTCATCCTAAAATTAAGCCGGTGTTTGAGAAACAGCCAGTGGATCATTGAAGATTCGAATTGCTGCCTTTAGAGGTATGCGTGCTGACCAATTGGAAACAATCGGGATGCTTAGCATTTTTATTAAAAATGCAATAGAACCTTATTCCTTGACCTTCAGGCATTCCACCCATATTGCGAAAAAAAAAGAGGAATGCAAATTATTGCATTCCTCTGTGTGATCCCGGAGAGACTCGAACCCCCAACCTTCTGATCCGTAGTCAGATGCTCTATCCATTAAGCTACGGGACCTTGTTTTAAGCGGTGCAAATATAGTGCAATTATTGAATGGCATCAAGTGCCGCGGCAAATTTTCCTTAATTTTCGGCGCAAGACTAAGCCTCGTCGGTACCATCGAGAAGCTCGTCGTTGGCATGAAGCTCATTGAGCAATTCCAGAATTTCGTAAACCGACAATCGCTTAACATTGGTTATGACCATATCTTCCTTAAGGAAATTGCCATACTGGTTGCATTCGTCGATTACCCATTTAAAAACCTCCTTCAGCATAGCCTTTACAGGCAGCACCACCATGGCAGTATTGAAATCGATGAGGTTGATGAACTCTTCCAGCTCACCGTCGTTCTTTTCGACGGCATATTGAAGCTCATCCTTCAACAATTTTTTCTGCATCGAAGAGAGTTCTCCTCCCGTCTGGTTTATAAATACCAGAAAATAGCGTAGTTTTTGACCTTTTCCGCCCAACCCGGTCGATATGAATACCTGTTGCTCTTCGAGCAGCGAACTTTGAAGCAACATCCGACTCTCCTGAAGGGACAGAATGGCCCAGTCCTTCAATTCAGGATCGGGTTGCTGTAGATAGCGTTCAATGGTGCGAAAAGCCTCCACATCGCTCACCGATGCCAAGGCAGCAAGCACTTTCTTACGGACATTGATGTCGGCATTTGGATCCTTGAGCACTTCAGCATCGGCAAAAAAATTCTCCATCGACGGTCCTTCCCTGAATTTCTTAACAAACTCAAAGTACTCCATCTGAAGCTGAATATCGATCTGCTCCTCCAGAATATTGAAATTTCCGGGGATATCGTTTAGTGCATCCTGTATTTTTCGGTATAGGGACTCGTCGTCCATTAAGCTCTCATTAGTAGAAAAGCAAAAATAGTGAGAAGATTCTACAAAAAAGAGAGCAAACCGATTTTTTGCCTCTTCATAAAATTTTATCTTTGCAGGTAACCTATTTTAATTTATTCTTAATAAAAAGAAGAAGGCGTGAGATTAAGCGAGATAAAAAACAACGAAACCGTAGTAATCACCAAGATCCTTGGCCATGGTTCCTTCAGAAAGCGGATAGCTGAGATGGGGTTCATCAAAGGCAAACAGGTTAAGGTTATCAAAACAGCTCCCTTCAACGGTCCAGTTGAATATAAAATATTGAATTACAACATTTCACTTCGCCGGTCGGAGGCCGAGCGCATAGAGGTGATTCCACTCAACGAGTTTATCACTCCCGAACTTCACCCGTTCGAAGGGGTAATCGACCGACAGATAGCCATCACGCCCGATCAGGTGCGCAGCAAAACAATTAACGTAGCTCTGGTAGGAAATCCGAATGCTGGAAAAACCACCCTATACAATCAGTTATCAGGCTCGAAAGAGAAAGTAGGCAATTACAGTGGTGTAACAGTCGACATAAAACGAACCACGTTTTTTGCCAACGGATACACCTTCAATTTCACTGATTTACCTGGAACCTACAGCCTCACTGCTTACAGCACCGAGGAGATTTATGTTCGCAAATTCATTTACGAACAAACGCCCGATGTTGTTATCAATGTGGTGGATTCGACCAACCTTGAGCGCAACTTGTTTCTTACCACCCAACTTATCGATATGGATTTAAGGGTCGTGGTGGCCCTGAATATGTTTGATGAGTTTCGCGAAAACGGTCAGAAACTCGACTTCACTACCCTTGGCAAACTAACTGGCATGCCCTTCGTTCCAACCGTTAGCTCAAAAGGCGAAGGAATGGCAGAATTGCTGCAAACCGTAATCAATGTTTACGAAGGGACCGACGCGGCCACTCGGCATGTGCACATCAATTACGGCACCGAATTGGAGGCATCGATTAGGGAAATTCGCAATAAAATTAAAGAGAACAAGCCCATCACCGATACATTATCGAGCCGGTTTCTGGCCATCAAACTGCTTGAAAAAGACAAGCAGATTTTAGAACTAATGGCCGACTACACCAATTTCATGGACATAGCGGCTACCACGCACAACGAAATTAAACGCATTGAGCTGCTCTACTCCGACGATAGCGAAACGATCGTAACCAATGCCAAGTACGCCTTTATCAACGGTGCGCTGCGGGAGACCCTGCAGGAGCCAAAGCCAGTACTTCAGAATACATCCGACAAGATAGACCGTGTCTTGACCCATCCCTTGCTTGCGTTGCCCATCTTTACATCCATATTGTTCCTGGTTTTTTATACTACATTCACGCTGGGAGCTTACCCGATGGACTGGATTGACACAGCCATCGGCTGGTTCAGCGACGGACTGCGCACCATTATGGCCGAAGGGATGTTAAAAGACCTGCTTATTGACGGTATCATTGCGGGAACCGGAAGCGTTCTAATATTTCTACCCAACATACTGATTCTCTTTTTCTTTATTTCGCTGCTGGAGGGGACTGGCTATATGGCTCGGGCTTCATTCATCATGGACAAGGTGATGCATAGCTTTGGATTGCACGGTCGCTCCTTTATCCCGATGATTATGGGATTCGGCTGCAACGTACCAGCAATTTTGGCAACCCGCACCCTGCGCAATCCAGGCGACCGGCTGCTCACTATGCTCATCATTCCATTTATGTCGTGCAGCGCAAGACTGCCCGTTTACATTCTAATCATTTCAGCCTTCTTCGAACGGTATCAGGCACTCATTCTGGTGGGCATTTATGCATTTGGAATTCTATTGGCATTTATTACAGCTCAAATATTCAACAAACTGATTTTCAAAAACAAGGAAACTCCGTTTGTAATGGAGTTGCCCACCTACCGGATGCCAACCCTGCGAAATATCGTATTTCATATGTGGGAGAAAACCCAGCATTACGTAAAAAAAATCGCAACTGTAATTCTGATCGGAGTAGTCATTATCTGGGCAATGGAGTATTTTCCGAGAACGACGCCCAACACAGCACATTTCGAGTCGTTGATAACCGCTGTGGATGACTTGGAGCTATCGGAGCAGGAAGCCGAAGACAGGTTGGAAACAATGAATATGGAAATGGAAGCCGACCGGTTAATGTACTCCTACATTGGAAGGGTCGGGAACGTCATTGAACCGGTAATGTCCCCTCTCGGATTCGACTGGAAGATGAGTATTGCCCTGCTGGCAGGACTTCCAGCAAAAGAGATCATCATAAGCACAATGGGAGTACTTTACCAAACCGATGTTGAAGATTCGACCATAAATTTGCAGGAGAAGCTAAAAGCTGAAACCCATAAAGGAGGTAAATTACAGGGGCAGAAGGTATTCAACACCGCATCGGCGATGGCATTTCTGGTATTCATCCTCATCTATTTCCCATGTATTGGGGTAATAGCCACCATAAAAAATGAAGCTGGAAGCTGGAAATGGGGCTGGTTTTCGGTACTCTATACAACTTCGCTCGCATGGGTAATGGCATGGATAACCTATAACCTCTTTATGCTGTTTTCGTGATGCAAGAACTCATATCATATGCCATTATTATAGCAGCGGCAACGGCCGCCCTTACGAAGTTATACATCAGGTTTCTGAAGAAAAAGAAGGTGAAGGAAAAGTGTGCGGAGCCCGAGATCAAAACTACCTCGGGATGCGGAGGATGCGGAGCAGATTGCCCAGTGCGGCAATCTGCCTACCAAAGCAAAGCACGCTAACCATCCAAACATTTCCGATAAAGGAATTTAGGTCATTCTGCGATTTCCCGAACAGCTTTTGGAACAACTAGTCGCAATAAGCGAATGGGCTTAAAAGACAAAGGGCAGATCAACATCTGCCCTTTGCTCTAACTAAACTAACTAAACCAATAAAACTAATCAAACCTAAACCTATGAAACTAAAACCATCGCAAAGATAGGGGTTAGCAACAATTCCCCGAGTTTTAAAATACCTTTCGGTCTTCTTTAGAACATTATTTAATATTAGCTTAATACTCTAATATTTTGGATTTTATAAACAGTGGCAGCGTAGATTGTACTATTTTTCACAACGTTTTCATAGAAAAAGAGCGCCAAAGTCAACCTTTAGCTAAGCAATTCGAACAACAAACTTGATCGACACAAAACACCACCAAAATTATCGGGCGTTGTGCAATAACCAGTTGCGAAATTCTTTATAATCGATTGGGAGGGAAACAGACGAACGGGTACCCGAAAGAAACGCAGCAAGCCGGTCGGGTATGGCAACTACCCCATTCCCAACAATCGACTCCATGGTATCGAGAAACTTGGCAGGATGGGCTGTTTCCAGAAAAACCCCTACCTGCTGGCTGTTGAGATGTTCAGCCAGTGCAGCATAACCGCATGCTCCGTGAGGGTCGGCAAGGTAGCCCTCGGTTTCATAGAGGGTTTTAATAATAGTCCGTATGGTATCGTCGCTGTAGCGATATCCGGCAATTACATCGGAGATGTTTTGGTGAGACTGGGCGTAAAGATCAAGAATACGCACAAAGTTGCTTGGTGCACCCACATCCATAGCATTGGCAATGGTCTCGACCGATGGACGGGGTGTATAGACACCCGTTTGCAGATAGTCAAAAACTACATCGTTGGCATTGTTGGCAGAAAGGAAACGCGCTACAGGCAACCCCATCTGCCGCGCAAACAATCCGGCTGTTAGATTGCCAAAATTACCACTTGGTACTGAAAATATCAACTCTCGGTCGTGCAGCACACCCTGTTCCAGCAGCCGGGCATAGGCATTAAAATAGTAAAAGGCCTGAGGCAAAAAGCGGGCTACATTGATTGAATTGGCAGAGGTTAGCAACAATTTACGGTTCAATGCTACATCTAAAAAAGCAGTCTTAACCAAATGCTGACAATCATCGAAAGTACCAGCGATTTCGAGCGCATGTATGTTGCCTCCCAATGTTGTAAATTGTTTCTCCTGAATTTCACTTACCTTTCCTTTGGGATAGAGCACAACCACTTCGATACCCTCGACATTCAGAAATCCATTGGCCACAGCGCTGCCAGTATCGCCCGATGTGGCAACCAAAACGTACACTTTCTGGCTCGCTCCTTCCAGAAAATAACGCAGCATCCGAGCCATAAATCGTGCCCCAACATCCTTAAATGCCAGGGTAGGTCCGTGAAACAACTCAAGCGACCAAATATTGGAAGTTACTGGTACAACAGGACAATCAAAACTCAGGGTATCATAAACGATTTCCTGCAGGTTATCCGGATTGATATCGTCACCAAAAAATTGCAATGCAACTTCATAGGCAATCTCGCGGAATGTCTTTGCGTGTAGGGTCTGATACCACTCCTTATCCATTTTCGGGATGGTTGTGGGCATAAACAGGCCATTGTCGGCTGCTAACCCTTTGACAACAGCATCGCGCAATGTCACAGCAGGAATCTGACGGTTGGTACTGTAGTATTTCACGTTCGAATATGGGTATAAATTCACAAAAAAACCGGCCGGAGCAGTTTACTACCTCCCCCGGACCGGATTGTATTCTTTATAGGGTCAAAGGTATCGACTTATTCAAGAATGGCCTTGCAATACTCGACACACTTCCGAACCTCAGCAACAGCATCGGAATCTTCTGGAACAGTATACTCCAGTTCGATATCGCAAGTAATGGGCCAGCCGCGCTCCTTAAGGAGCAGTAAAATATCGGCCAAAGGTGTATCGCCCTCTCCCCAGGGGGTATTGGTATCGGCAGGATCGGCATATTTTCCGGTTTTGTCCTTAATGTGAAGGCTGACAATTCTGTTGTGCAGTCGCTCGATGACCTCATTGGGATGGTTGCCAGTTGCACCAAAGTAGTGGCCTACGTCGAAGTTAAGCATAATCATAGGGCCTACAGCCAGAAATTCATCGAATGAGAATCCCTCCTGTCCGGGTTGACCATGGTTATGAAGAATTACGTAAAGCCCATGCTTTTCGGCAAATGGATGGAGTTTTTTGGCAGCATCGAGCGAAATCTCAGTTGTTATACCGCGGGCACCCAAAATTTTGGCTACCTCAAAGGCATAGTCAATCTCTTCGTCGGTCCAGTTCGGACTGCCAATTTTTGCGATATCTATCTTTACACCGGCATCGTTGTACATTTTTCGAAGTTCGTGGAATTTCTCCATTGGAGCCGATAAACGCCAATTGCGGTGTGCCTCGACCTGTGCAGCGCGTGCAGCCCTTACCTCCTCTTGTTGTTCGGGGGTTAATTCGGTACCACGGGGATACATGGGTACGTTAACCTCCGGAATTCCGGCATAGGCCTCGATGGTGTATCCCATCAACTCTACAGACGTGAGTCCGGCATCGAGCAGGTATTGAAGGGTATTTTCGGCCCCACCGGGCAGACTCCTGAAACTGTAGGATATGGCACCGATTTGAACCCCGCCAAAATTGGAGCCGGCGGGAACAACCTGAGCAGGGCCGCCACAACTCATTACTCCTGGCACTGCAAGGGCAAGGGCCAGAATTGCAGCCACACTGCCACCAAGAAAATTACGACGCACTAGCTGTCGCATACTGTTTTTTCGTCCGTTTTCCATTGTTAGTTAGTTTGAAGTTATGTTGCATAAGAAAGTAAAATCAGATAAAACGCACCAAAAAGACTCCATCGATGGCCCTGAGTTTTTGTCCAACTTCGGGACCCAGTTCACTGCGGTCGATGTCGATGATGTTGTAGGCAATATCGTTTCGGTTCTTATTTACCATATTGAGAATATTAACACCCTCTGCCCCCAGTATTGAAGCAATCTGACTCACCATGTTGGGCACATTACGGTTGGCCACAACAACCCGAATTCCGCCATTCCTTTCAAGTTCGACTTGCGGAAAGTTTACCGAATTCACAATGTTGCCATTTTCGAAATACTCACGAATCTGATCAACCGCCATGATAGCGCAATTGGTTTCAGACTCATCGGTCGATGCACCCAAATGCGGAATACAGATGGTATTCTTCATCTTAAGAACCGCTTCGTCTGGAAAATCGGTGACATACCGCCCAACCTTTCCGCTGTTGAGAGACACTTCCAAATCGGCATCGTTTACCAAACCTCCCCTCGAAAAGTTAAGGATGGTAACCCCATCTTTCATCAAACCAATCTTCTTTTCACAGATGTAGTTTTTTGTTTCGCCGGTAAGCGGAATATTGAGTGAAACAAAATCAGCTTGTGCAAGTGCCGACTCAATAGAGCGGGCAACTGTAATTTTATTGCTCAGTTTGAGTGCCTGACTAACCGACAAGTAAGGATCGTATCCAACAACCTCCATACCCAATTGCAGCGCTGCATTGGCTACCAGCACCCCGATGGCTCCGAGGCCTATCACCGACAATACCTTGCCCTGAATTTCGTTGCCTCCAAAATTGGCCTTGCCTTTTTCGACCAATTGCGGAACCTTATCCCCTTCGCCAATAAGACTCCGTGCCCATTCCACACCTCCAACAATATTGCGCGAAGAAAGCAACAAACCAGCAAGTACCAGTTCTTTCACGCCGTTGGCATTCGCACCCGGAGTATTGAAAACCACTATGCCCTTCTCTGTGCAGCGGTCGATAGGGATGTTGTTCACGCCAGCGCCTGCCCGTGCAATTGCCTTTACCGAAGGTGAAAATTCCATGTCGTGCATATTAAAACTACGCAACACAATGGCATCCGGATCGGCCACTTCGTTGGCAATGGTATAACGATCGGCTGGAAACTGCCCCAAACCTTTGGGATCAATTTTATTTAACGTAAGTATCTTGTACATATTAGACCGGTTGAAAGTGAATTTTCTTTTGCAGTATGCAAATATTACAAAAAAAACGGGAATGAACGCTTAAAAATGCGTCACTGATTTTAAGATTTATTGCCTAAACCATCGGCAAGTCCAACGAGAAGGACTTCGCGTTCTAAGTCAACACCAAAATGACCGAACACCGACTGCCTGATCTCCTCAGAAAGCATAAAAATCGCACGGCCGGTAGCCTTTCCATAATTAACCAATACAAGAGCATGCTGCTTATGCACTCCGGCATCACCCTCGCGAAATCCTTTCCAGCCGCAACGGTCGATCAGCCAGCCGGCCGAGAGTTTGCATGCTCCGGTTGATGCGGAAGGATAACATGGCATTTCGGGAAAAGCATTCAAAAGCCGTTCAGCCTCTTCGGCCGACACCACCGGATTTTTAAAAAAGCTGCCGGCATTCCCCAACTCCTTAGGGTCGGGCAGCTTAGAACGCCGTATGGACATTACAGCATCCCTTACATCTACAATGGTAGGATTTTCGATCGCTCCAACCCGCTCAGCTACACCCTCATAACCCAGCACCAGCTCAGGAAACTTATCGAGTCGGTAAAGAACCGACGTTACCACAAAGGCTCCCTTTAGCGTGTGCTTAAAGATCGAATCGCGGTAGGCAAAAGCACAATCATCGACCTGCAACACTTCGGAGGCACCTGTATGCAGATGAATTCCGGCAACCGATTCAACCACCGAAGAAACCTCTTGCCCATAGGCACCTATATTTTGAACCACAGAAGCCCCAACCCGACCGGGAATCATTGAAAGATTTTCAATTCCACCCCAACCATTCCAGACACTGTATTGCACCAGATCGTCCCAAACCACACCTGCACCAACCCGCACCCAAATGTGCGAACGATTTTCCCGCTCCACCTGAATACCCGGAACATTGGGAAAGATAACGGTACCGTGGAAGTCATCGACCAGCAGCAAATTACTACCTCCGCCCAGCACCAACGTTGGTCTTTCGGCGACACGACCGTTGGTTTCCAAATAGGAAAGCAAATCTTCGGCCTCGGTGAACTCAAAAAAGGCATCAGCCATGGCCTCTACGCCAAATGTATTGTATCGCCCGAGCGAATAGTGTTCAAAAAATCGGATCATTATTACCTTTTGGCCTCAAAGATAATTGAACTATATTTGGGATATATCAAAACTGCGTATTTTGACCCGAATTATCGTAGCTGTAACCAACGACCTTGCAGGCGACAACCGTGTGCATAAGGTATGCACTACCTTGTTCGAAAATGGCTATGAAGTTTTGCTCATCGGGCGAAGATTTACCAGAACGCTCCCACTTCGGCAGCGCAGTTATGCTACCCACCGGTTCCGATTGCTGTTCAGTACCGGGCCATTGTTCTATCTTGAATACAATTTGCGGCTCTGGTGTTTTCTTATGCGAAAACAACCCAACATACTGCTGGCAAACGACCTCGACACTTTGCCTGCCATGTCGGCTGCAGCCACGTTAAAAGGATGCAGACTGGTGTACGATAGTCATGAATATTTTACTGAAGTTCCTGAATTGATCCACCGACGATGGGTGCGTGCCATCTGGCTTTGGCTCGAGCGGCGACTGATACCAAGTGTCGATGCTGCCTACACGGTGTGCCAGTCGATTGCCGATGCCTATACAAACCAATATTCGATTGATTTTCAGGTAATCCACAACTATCCGAACGCTAGGAAAAAAGCGGGGCGCCGACCGGTAGCCGAGGGCAAGCCGATTGTTTTATATCAGGGAGCGCTCAATGTGGGCCGTGGGCTGGAGCAGGCCATTGCCGCCATGCAATACCTTCCGGAGGCCCGTCTGATAATTGCGGGAGGAGGATACATGAAGAAAAGACTACTTGAAATGGCCGACGGGGTGCCGACAGGCAACGTGGAATTCGTCGGACGGTTGCCGGTGGAAGAGTTAACCACACTCACACGGAAGGCAGCACTAGGAATTTCGATCGAAGAAGACCTGGGACTCAATTACCGGTATGCCCTACCCAACAAACTGTTTGATTACATCCAAGCAGGAATTCCTGTGGTAGTAAGCAGTCTGCCCGAAATGCGGCAGGTGGTCGAAAAATACGATATTGGCCTTGTTTCAACAAGCCATGAGCCTATACAACTGGCCGCAATTTTCCGGCAAGCACTTTTCAATCAGCGGCTGCGCAGCCAATGGCAGTCTGGCCTTAAAGAGGCTTCCAATGCCCTTATTTGGGAAAATGAAGTACCCAAGTTGCTGAAGATCTTCGGCGAACATGGAAACAGCAAGAAGGTACCTACTCCCAACGCTTCTACAAAAGACTAGCGAAATATCTTTCGGGCATCGAGGGCCCTGCGGTAGCGCTCGGCATTCCGGTTGTGTTCCGATAGCGTGCGGGCAAACAAATGGTATCCCGAAAAATCGTCGCTTGCACAAAAGTATAAGTAGTCGTGCGATTCAAAGTGTAAGACTGCATCGATCGATGAGATTTCGGAGAAGGTTATCGGTCCGGGGGGTAGGCCGGCATACTTGTAGGTATTGTAGGGTGAATCGATTGCAAGATGACTGAACAACACCCGTTGCAGCGTGACATCGCCCACGGCAAATTTCACGGTAGGATCGGCCTGTAGGGGCATGCCCCGCTTAAGTCGGTTGATATAGACTCCGGCAACCCGAGGCTTCTCATCCCGCTTTACGGTCTCTTCCTGTACTATAGATGCAAGAATGGTTACCTCAACCGGACTCATTCCCAGCTCGGCAGCCCGTGCCATCCTTGTTTCATTCCAGAACCGGTCGTGTTCAACCTTCATCCGGGCAACAAAATCAGATGCAGAAGTGGTCCAGTAAAACTCATAGGTATTGGGGATAAACATGGCACTGAAGGTTTCGATGGAGAATCCATAGTCAGCAGCCGTTTCGGGAGTGAACAATTCAGCAACAGAAGCGGAATCGGCCTGAATATAGTTGCTTACCACAGCGGCCAACTGTGGCGGAAATCTGATGTTGTTGAAAGTAAGTCGCACCGGCTCCTGCAATCCGGCGCGCAACATATTCACCATCTGATTGCTGTTCGTGCCGGGTTTGAAGTGATACCGGCCGGGCCTTACCACCCGTTGATACTCTTTCCGTTTGGCTACCCAATTGAAAGCTTTAGGGTTAATCAACACTTCGTTTAATACAAGCGAATCCATCACCATGGCATAATCTGCGCCCTTCTGAATGTACAAAACGTAATCGCGTTGAACATTGTCATCGAAAATATAGCCAAAAAGCTGCCAGGCACGTAGTCCAGCAATTATGAGTGCCACTGCCACCACCAGCATGATATAGCGGGCCACCCTGGGTAAAAAATTAATTTTGTGATGTTGTTCCAACTTCATAGAAATGTAATTTAAGGCAAATGTAAAATTTATCCTGCTTACTTAGGTTAATTTTAACTTCGGTGGCAGGGATGGTAACCCTGTAAAGATTGCAAAACAACCCTTTTTTGCTACTTTTGCATGGCAAAAAAAATCAAAATATGTTAGAGGCTAAGCTTACCGAAGGAATTTACTTTTTGGGGTTCAACGATCGCCGAACCCACCTGTTCGAAAACATTTGGCCCATTCCTCAGGGTATATCCTACAACTCCTACCTTATTGTAGATGAAAAGATTGCTTTGGTTGATACCGTAGAGCGCCAGTTCATCGACGATTACCTCGAACACATTGAAAGCATTATTGGAGACCGCAGCGTTGACTATTTGGTTATCAACCATATGGAACCCGATCATTCAGGGGCTTTAAGGGCATTGGTCACCAAATATCCCAATGTTACCCTAGTAGGCAACAAAAAGACTTTTGGCTTTGTGGAAAACTACTATTTCAGTCCCACCCATACACTCGAAGTCAAAGACGACGATGTACTGTCGCTGGGCAAATTCAACCTGCAATTCAGGACCATCCCAATGGTGCATTGGCCCGAAACAATGGTTGCTTACGAGACCACCAACAAAATCCTTTTCTCAGGCGATGCCTTTGGCAGTTACGGTACGCTCGACGGAGGCATCTTCGACGATGAGATAAATCTTGATTTTTATGAAGTTGAAGTAATGCGTTATTTCACCAACATTGTTGGAAAATATTGTGCCCATACCCAAAGGGCCATTAAGAAGCTGGCCGACCTCGACATACGCATGATTGCCGCCACACACGGTCCGGTTTGGCGAACCGACCTCAACTGGGTGTTAAACCGTTACAACAAATGGAGCACCTACGACACCGAAGAGGGGGTTATCATTGTGTACGGATCGATGTATGGCAATACCGCAAAAATGGCCGATACCATTGCCCGACGGCTTTCAGAGAGAGGAATTGTCAACATTCGGGTGTACGATGCCGCAAAAACCCACTCCTCATATATTATCAACGATTTGTTTAAGTACAAAGGCTTTATTGTAGGGAGTGTTGCCTACAACAATGCGCTTTTCCCTGCCGTCGAAACCCTTATATCCACCATAGCCCATATGGGCATAAAAGACCATTATTTGGGAGTATTTGGCAACTACTCCTGGAACGGCGGAGGGGTAAAAAACCTCATGGCATTTGCCGACAGTATTCAATGGGAAATGGTGTATGAGCCAATAGAAGAGAAGGGGGCACTAAAAATTTCAACCCGCGAACAGCTGTTTGCCCTGGCCGATGCAATGGCCAAAAAACTTAAGGGAAAAGCGTAGCCTTTAGATTAAAAATTCGTCGAAATTGATCAGGCCACTTCCGGCAGAAGTGTCGGTAATCGCATAGTTCTCACAAACTAGGATCCGGGTCTGATGCCGGCTTATCAAAGCGTAATTGTGGGTTGCCATCACCACCGTTTTACCCGAACGGTTGAGTTCTATGAGCAGTGACTGAATCTTTTCGGAAGTTTCTGGATCAAGATTTCCGGTAGGCTCATCCGCCAAAAGAATTGGGGGATCGTTGAGCAAAGCACGGGCGATAACAATGTGTTGCTGTTCGCCACCAGAAAGCTGATGGGGCATCTTGTTGAGATGTTTTTCCATTCCCACCATTGTCAAAACCTCTATGGCGCGATCGGTAATGGTTTTACTGTTTTTCCATCCGGTTGCCCTAAGCACAAACTCCAGATTGTTGCGCACACTGCGATCGGTTAACAACCGGAAATCCTGAAAAATTACGCCCAATTTCCTGCGCAACATAGGCAGTTCGGAGCGTTTCAATGTATGCAATGCAAATCCTGCCACTGTTCCCTTACCTGACTCCAAGGGTATTTCTCCGTTAAACGTTTTGACCAGACTCGATTTGCCGGTACCCACCCTCCCAATCAAATAAACGAATTCTCCCTCACCTATCGTGAGATTAACGTTGTGCAGCACAAGATTTTCGGACTGATAAATCTCTGCACCCTCTAGAATAATAATGGGTTCTCCGCTCATTAAGCCGCAATTTAAGAGCGAAAGGTAGCGTAAACATTTTTAACAGGCAGAATACTAAATAAAAGTAATAAACAGTTTCATGTTAAGAAAACATCCTCAAAATTACGAACTGTGCGAAAGTATCACGCTATATTCGCTCGATTGTGCTCCGAATTGAAAAAAGTTGCGTAATGATGGCACAAAAATTGACAAATTCATGAAGTTCCGATTGCAAAGGAAAGCGAAATCCTTAAAAAAAGTCTTTCCTACAATCGCCTGAATCAAAAAAATCCTAAGCATGAACAGAAATACATTGCTTTTCATCTTAACTGTGATGTTGGCATATGCAACAGGAGCAAAGGCTCAGCAGACGCTTTGGCATACAGAAATCACCCGCGAGGTTGCCCTGGGTAAAACCTTGTATCAGGCTGCCAGCTATAATGCTTCCTTCAGACAATTTGAAAAAATCGCTCAAACCCCCAACATTCCTTTGGATATCGCCACGGAAGCGCGATACTATATGGCAGTTTCGGCGCTTCGATCGGGCCACAAATCGGGAGAACAGCTTCTTGTCACCTTTATTGGAGAAGATAATACCAGTCCGTATGTTCACCACGCCAACTTTCATCTGGCAGAGCATCAATTTGAGTTGGGCCGGCATACGCAGGTATTGCGAACCTTGTCAAACATCAACGAGAAGGTACTTACCGACACCGATCAAATTTCTGCACACTACATGCGGGGCTATTCGCATATGATGGGCGACCAGCTTGATCTGGCACTCAATTCTTTTGTGCTGGTTAAGGATAAAAACCATATCATGTCGAGACCAGCTACCTATTACCATGCGCATATTCATTACCTCCGAAACAATTTCGAAACAGCACTTCAGGGCTTCAGATCATTGCAGGAAGATGCCAACTTTTCGAAAATAATTCCGGTGTATGTAAGTCAAATTTATTATAAGCAACAGCGCTACAACGATGTTGTTAACTACACTGTTCCCATCATCAACCAGATGGAAGAGCAGTATAAGCCGGAACTGGCCAAAATTATTGGTGATGCATACTTTCAGCTAAAACGATATACCGAGGCAATTCAGTTTCTGGAATATTACCACCAGATGCCGGGACAAAAAAGCAGAGAAGACAATTATCTCCTTGGATTCTGCTACCACACGACCGGATCGTGGGATAAGTCGTTACCATACCTTGAGGCAGCTGCAAGGGGGACCGACCAGCTGGCGCAAAGCGCCTATTACCATCTGGCCGATGGGTATATCCGAACCGGCCAGAAAGAGCGGGCAAGGGCTGCTTTCGAATCCGCGGCGGAAATGACCTTTGACGACCGAATCCGGGAAGACGCCCTTTTTAACTATGCAAAACTTACCTACGAGTTATCCTACTCTCCTTTCAACGAAACCATCAAGGCCTTCGACCGGTATATTTCGCTTTATCCCAATTCGGAGCGCAATACCCAGGCATATCAATACCTAGTGGAAGTATTTATGGTTACTCGGAATTATCGGGATGCCATTGCTTCAATAGAGAAAATTGCCGTTAAAAACAACGCCATCAATCAGGCCTACCAGCGGGTTACCTATTATCGTGGCATCGAACTTTTCGGAAACAACGATTTCAGTCAGGCAATTGCCCACTTCGACAAGTCGTTGCAACAAAACATTTCGGCCCAATTAACCGCAAGCGCCCGTTACTGGAGGGCAGAAGCACTATACCGTTCCGGAAATTTCACCTCTTCGGCCAATGGATACAATCAATTTCTGGTTAGCCCAGGGGCGTTCTCGCTCCCTGAATACAACGATGGACATTATGGACTCGGCTATGCCTACTTTAAGTTGGAAGATTATGCCCGCTCCGCCGATGCCTTCAGAAAATACCTGAACGCCGTTCGAAGCCAATCAGTACCCAAAGTAGCAGATGCACATAATCGACTGGGCGACAACTATTTTCAGCAGCGAAACTATACAGAGGCAGTTAAAAGTTACCAAGCAGCCTTGAATATGCGGTTGTACGACGCCGACTATTCACTCTACCAGCTGGCCTTTACCAGTGGGTTGATGCGCGATCGCAACGGCAAAATCAACCAGTTGAGGAACTTAATCAACTCCTTCCCGCAGTCGGCCTACATCGATGATGCCCGTTTTGAGCTTAGCCGCACCTACCAGGAAGAGGGTCAGTTTGAAGCTGCTGCAAGCGAATACCGCATATTGATCGACAACCACCGTGAAAGTGTACATTACCCAAGGGCTCTACTCCAGATGGGACTAATCAACTACAATACGGGCGACTACGCCAGTTCTCTGCGTTATTACAAGGAGGTTGTAGAGAAATTTACCGGAACTGCCGATGCCCAGGCAGCCTTAATGGGCATCAGGAACTGCTATGTCGAGATGAACGATGTAGATGCCTATTTTGCCTATGCCAACTCCGTTGGCAGGGGTGTTACAGTTACCCGTGGCACTCAGGACTCACTGCTATATGTATCGGCAGAGCGCCAGTTTATGGCCGGCGATCCAAATGCTGCCGCACAGCTGCAGCGCTACCTCGACCAATTTCCCAATGGTGGATTTGCACTGAATGCTCACTTTTATCTTGGGGAAGCGCTTTATGGCTCGGGGCAGTATTCCAGAGCACTTGAGCACTATGTTTATGTTACCCGTCAGCCCCTGAATCCCTTCAGCGAAAATGCCTATGTACGAGGAGCAGAACTGCTGTTTAACGCCACAAGGTACGGTGAAGCATTGGAGTTGTACAATCGTCTCGAAACCATCGCAAACAGTAAAACCAATACCATTAGAGCCTTAACTGGTAAAATGCGGTCTTCATACAGACTCGAACGCTACAGCGATGCCATCGCCAATGCGACCCGTTTACAACAGGCCGAAAAACCATCTGAATCACTGCTCCGAGAAGCCAACTATATAACAGCAAAATCGCACTACAATCTCACTCAGATTGATCAGGCTTTACCCCTATTCCAGACACTTGCCGCAGAAACCAACTCTGTCGAGGGAGCAGAATCTAAGTACCTCGTAGCAGAAATCCATTTCAAGCGGCAGGCATATAGTCAAGCAGAAGCCCAAGTTATGGATTACATATCGAAAGGAACCCCCCATCAATTTTGGCTTGCAAAAAGTTTTCTACTGTTGGCCGATGTATACATCGCTCGGAACGACAATTTTCAGGCTAGACATACCCTGCAAAGTCTAATCGACAACTATCCGGAAGAGAACGATGGAATAAAGGCCGAGGGCAATTCCCGTCTGGCCCAAATTGAAGCCCGCGAACGTCTAAATACGGAGTCGGCACCCGAAAACCGTATGCAAATCAATCTCAATTAATCAGAAACCCTACCGGTCATGAAATATAGATCCACAACAGCCATACTATCCCTGCTAATGCTTTCAGCAACAACTGCTTTTGAAGCTAAGGCACAGCGCGACACGATACTGCATCAGGAAGTTGAAGTTATCAAGTCTTTTAGTCCGGCAAGCATGGATGCCGAAAAGATCAACGAAATTCCAGCCATTCGTGAGGAGCAGCATCAGAAACCAACCTTCAACTACTCCATTTTCAGTCAGCCTGTGGTTAGCTCATTTTCTGTACAGACGTTGCAGGCAGCTACCATTGTGGGAAAACCTGCTACAGACTCCTTTTTGGGATTGCTACAGTTGGGAGCCGGAAATTACAATACACCTTACGGAGAGTTTCTGTTCAACAATAAAAATGCAAAAAACTCCATCCTAGGAATTCATATTAAACACCTTTCCTCGCACAGTCAGGTAAAACTTGACAACGGTGATAAAGTAGAGGCTCCTTGGTCCGACAACCATGCAGAACTTTACCTTCAGCAGATGATCAGACGCTCGGCACTAACGCTGAGTGCCGATTTCGGGCACAAAGGATTTAATTACTATGGATACC